>JAJFVK010000015.1 GCA_021371795.1 Planctomycetaceae bacterium
TCGCCGTTTTTAGCTTGCAAACGCAGTTACGCAGTTATGTTCAAAAGCGATTTCAAATCGATTCCATTAAATTGTCTTTATAACATACTTTATTAAAGACACTTATAACTTTTTTTATATCTGTCAATGGGACAGTAGTGAATAAATATATGTTTGTAAAATTTAAAAAAATAGCGCAAGCCATCAAATGTAATGGCATAGGGTTTTGCTTTTTCCGTTTGAAATACACTATAAAAAGAAAAACGGGGGCAATAGCAGGAAAATCTCCTGTTAATAAATGGGGGGCAATAGAACTTAAAGATATTGTAAATTCTGATGTAAACGAAGATCTAAACTGTTTGTTGTATAAGGAAAGAATTTTCTTTTTTGACAACATTTCTGTACAGGAGTTAAAGCCTTATCTTGAAAATACTCTATCCGAGGCTGATGAAATATTACAAGGCAAACTAAAATATTTCTTCAAGGATTATTATAATTTTAATACAAATGAAGATTGGCTGAAAAGCCCTTTAAGCAGTAGTAAAATAGATGCTTCAAGGCACTGGTCCCGGACAAAAACTTTTGATTCACAAGTTGGTGATATCAAATATGTATGGGAACCTTCCCGTTTTGCCTGGGCTTATACTTTGTGCAGGGCTTATATTGCTTCAGGAGAAGATAAATATTCAGAAAAGTTCTGGCAATTATTTGAAAACTGGCTACAGATTAATCAGCCCAATTGCGGTCCTAATTTTGCATGCGGGCAGGAATGTGCAATTCGTCTTTTTGCCATGTGTTTTGCATATTTCACTTTGAAAAAGGCACAATCGACCACTTCGCAAAGATTAATGAGTTTATATAAAGCAATTGCTATACATGCAGACAGGATTGAGAGCAATATAGAATTTGCAATATCTACCAGGACCAATCATTCTATTTCAGAAGCAGCAGGAATTTATACCGCAGGCCTTATATTTCCTGAAATGAAAAATGCTGACCGTTGGCTCAAGCGGGGGAGAGATATATTAACAAGTGAAGGACTGAAACAAATATATAAAGATGGGGCATATCTGCAGCATTCGATGAATTATCATAGATTAATGCTTCAGGATTATATCTGGGTGTTAAGACTTGCAAATTTAAACAAAGATAAATTCAATGTTAAATTAACCGATAGAGTTAAAAAAGCTGTTGAATTTATTTACCAGCTTCAGGATGATGAAACTGGCAGAGTGCCTAATTACGGTCCTAACGACGGTGCATTGATAATTCCTCTAAATAATAATGATTATCTTGATTATAAACCTGTTATTCAGGCAGGTTGGTATTTATTCAATAATGAGAAGTTATATGATAATGGGCACTGGGATGAGGATTTGTTGTGGCTGTTTGGAGCAACTGCCCTCAATTGTCAAAGATCAAAAACAAAGAAAAAAGGTACCGCTTTTGATAATGGGGGATATTATACTATTCGACAGGATAATAGCTGGGCAATGGTTAGATGTCACTCATATAAGGACAGAATGACGCAAATAGACCCGTTGCATTTCGATTTTTGGGCGGGCGGGATAAATATCCTGAGAGATTCTGGTTCTTATAAATACTATATTCCAGAAAACGCTAAATTAGAAAATTATTTTAAATCAATCAAAGCTCATAATACAATTACCATTGACGACAGTTCGCCTGTAAATAAAATTACAAGATTTATGTTTTATCCTGAATTGATCGCAAAAGCAGAAAAATTCGAATTACAGGGCAATAAAATGTTTTTTAAAGGTAAAAATTACGCATACAATAGAAATCCATGGAAAGTATTACATTTCAGGACTATAAAATGCGATACGGATAAATGGCAAATTATCGATGAATTCAAAGCCGGTTCGGAACATTCTGCGACATTAAGATGGCATATGCCTGTTGAAGCTGAAATTATTAAACGAAATGACTATGGCATTAAGTTTTCCTTGCCGAATCAATGGATACTTGAGATAAATGGCAGCGGTAAATGCGGCGTTGATATATTGGAAGGTTGTGACATAGGCGGCTGGGAATCTTTATATTACGGTAAGTTGTCAAAAATTAAAACTTTAAGTGTAAATATGCAAATTAATTGTAGTAATTCATTTTTCAAAACAAGTATTTTTGAGGAAAGCATATGAGGATAATTTATATTCATCAGCATTTTATGACAAATAAAGGTTCCGGCGGAACAAGAAGCTATGATATTGCAAAATATATGGTTCAAGCAGGACACGAAGTTCATGTAATTTCCGGCATATATGATACAAGCGGTATTGAACCGATGCCTTGGTATAAATTACTTAGAAGAGATAATTATGACGGTATAAATGTAACAGTTTGCAATACACCTTACTCTAATAATATGCGTTCTTTTAAAAGGATGTTTTCTTTTTTTTGGTTTGCTGTACTGGGTACAATTGCTGCTTTGATGGTTAAAAAGCCTGATTTGATTTTTGCAACAAGTACGCCAATTTTTGTTGGAATCCCTGGCTTAATTGCGGCTAAGTTTAAAAAAGCAAAGTTTGTGTTCGAAGTAAGAGACCTCTGGCCGGAAAGTTTTATTATAGGAGGATGGGCGACTGGAGACGAATTATATATAAAATTTATGGCTTGGTTAGAGAACAAATGCTATGCAAAAGCGAAAAAAATACTTTTAGTCTCGGAAGGATTCGAAAAAAGACTCAAAGAAAGAGGTCTCCCTCCTGAGAAACTAAAAACAATACTGTTAGGTGCTGATGGAAGCATTTTTAACGATGTGAAACCTGATTATAGTTTTTTGGCTGAAAATAGATTAGAAGGCAAAAAAATCGCTATTTTTACAGGCGCTCATGGAAAAGCAAATGGACTTGATTATGTAATCGACGCGGCTGAATTTCTCGAGAAAAGGGAAGATATTAGATTTTTATTGATTGGCGATGGTGGTGAAAAAACAGGATTAGTTCAAAAGGTAAAAGAAAAAGGCATTACCAATGTAGTCTTTGCTGACCCAGTGCCTAAACAACGTTTGGTTGGGATTTTGCGTCTTTGCCATATTGGCCTTATGATTCTTAAACATATAGATGGGGGCAGACCTGTTACGCCAAATAAAATATTTGATTATATGTTTACTGGAATCCCTTCAATTATTAATTTTGAAGGTCCTACTATTGATATGGTATTGGCAGATAATAGCGGTGTTTTTGCAGATCCGTTGCACCCCAAAGATTTAGCTGAAAAAGTTGAATATCTTGTAGATAACCCGGATATTGCAAAACAAATGGGTGAAAATGGAAGAAAATCTGCTTCAGAAAAATATGACAGAAAAATTATAGCTAAACAGCTCATAAACATTTTTGAAGATGTATTAACGGATAACTCTAATTAAACCACTGGATTTTTTAGAAGAAAAATATGAATAACAAAAAAATATATGAGCCGGCTACTTCTAAAATTAAATATTCTGTAATGATATTACGTTCTATTTTTTCCATTGTTTTTATCAAGCAGATTTTAATACTTTTTGCATACTATATTTTTAATTATATCAGGGGTTGCAGAATAGCGAAAATCGGAAAAAGGTGTCATATAAGCCCAACGGTATTAATGAGATATCCTGAAAGAATAATTATTGGAGATGATTGTTTATTAAATCATAATAATGTTTTACAGGCCGGAAAAAAGGATGCTTTAATTAAATTGGGCAACTATGTTATGTGTGGTCCTAATGTGCAAATGTTTGCATATAACCATGGAATGGATTTAATTGATACACCGATGATAAAACAGCCATACACTGAAAATGATATTATCATAGAAGATAATGTTTGGATAGGTGCCGGCTCAATTATTTTGGCTGGTACAATTATTAGAAGTGGGGTTGTAGTAGCAGCGGGGTCTGTAGTTAAAGGTGAGTTGCCGCCGAATACTATTTGCGGTGGTGTCCCAGCAAAAGTGATTAAAGAAAGAACTTAAACTTAATGAATAACTGTTCTGTTCTCATTCTAGAAGTTCACGCTAAGGCTTCCCTGCCGGTTATCGAGTCTTGCAAGGCCATGGGCTTAAAAGTTATAGCAGGCTCATCTAAAAAGTACTGCTGTGGTATGTGCAGCAAAGCTGTTGATAGCAAAGTTATTTATCCCCATATTGAAAAAAATCAGGATGAATTTATTGTTTTTCTGTTAGATTTTCTAAAAAGTAATACTGTTGATATGGTGTTCCCTGTTGGTGATGTAATGACAGATATTATCGCCCAAAATCAGGAACAAATCAGAAAATATACAAAACTTCTATTGCCTGTTTATGATATATTTGTTCAGGGCAGAAACAAGATTGGTACTTTAAAAGTTGCTGAAAAGGCAGGATGTCCGATTCCATTAACCTGGTACCCAGAAGACGAATCATTGGAGCAAATTGTTAATAAGATACCACAATATCCCGTTCTGATAAAGCCTGCAATCTCTGCCGGTGCAAGAGGTATAACTTTCTGCTATAACAAAGATGAGATATTAAACAATTTTGATAAAGTACAAAAAGACTATGGCCAATCATTTATTCAGGAGTATGTTCCGCAGGGGGGGATGCAATATAAAGTAGATGCGATAATGGATCAAAATCAGGAATTGTATGCCGGTGTAGTTTATTCGAAACTTAGGTATTATCCAGTCGATGGCGGCTCAAGTGTTCTTAATAAAACCGAACACCGGCCGGACATCCTTGAACAAGCTGTCAATGTAATGAAAGAACTAAAATGGGTTGGCCTTTGTGATTTTGATTTTATAACCGATCCCCGTGATGGTATTGTTAAGCTTATGGAGATTAACCCAAGGTTTCCTGAAAGCTATAGAACTGTTGAGGCTGGTGGTGTTGACATGACTAAAATTATATATCAGCTTGCCATAGGCCAAAAACCCGAACCTCAGCTTCAATATAAAGAAAATCAATATAACCGTTTCCTTTTCGGCGATATTATGTGGTTTTTTAAAACAAAAGAAAACCGCTTTAAAGCAAAACCTAGTTTTTTTCATTTTTATGGAAAAGATATGTATTATCAGCTTATTAGAAAAAATGATATGGGACCGTTGTTTGGGTATATTATAGAAAATATGGCCATGATTTATGATAAAAAACTTAGAGAACAAAGATTAAGACTAAAGGATAAAATCCACAATGGCTAGTAGCAAAGTAACGATTGTAGGTGCAGGGAACATTGGTGCAACAGCAGCAAGTGTTATTACTAATTTTAATCTTGCTGATGTAGTATTGATAGATGTTGTTGAAAATATTGCCAAAGGTAAGGCTATTGATATTTCTGAATCAGCTTCAGTTGTCGGACATAATTGTTCCATAATTGGTACTTCAGATTGGGAACAATCTAAAAACAGTGATGTTGTTATTATTGCTAGTGGCAAACCAAGACATCCAGGTATGAGCAGAACCGATCTTTTAGAGACAAATGCAGGCATAGTCATTGATGTGGCCAGAAAAATTAAAAAATATACGCCAGAGAGCCTTATTATTGTAGTTACTAATCCGCTTGATGCAATGGCATATGCGGCCTTTAAAGCTGGTGGATTTGCTAAAAGCAAAGTCATGGGGATGTCGGGGCAATTAGATGGAACCCGTTATTGCAGTTTTATTGCTAGTAAATTACATGTTGATCCATCTTGTGTACATGGGATTATTCTTGGGGTACATGGTAATGATATGCTTCCTTTGCCAAGATTCACTACAATAGGAGGAATACCGTTGGTTGAACTAATGCCTGAAAGTGATATACAAAAAATAATTGAACGAACAAAGTTTGCAGGTGCTGAAATAGTTAATCTTCTGGGATATAGTGGTTACTATGCAGCAGGTACGGCTATTGCTAATATGGCCCAATCATTAATCCGGAATAGTCGTAGTATTATATCATGCAGTGTTTATTGTGAAGGAGAATACGGTATTAAAGAATGTTTCATGGGTGTACCCGTTGTCTTGGGGGGTAATGGTGTTGAAAAAATTATTGAGATATCATTATTAGATCATGAAAAACAGATGTTATCCAGTTCAGTAGATCATGTTAAAGGACTTATAAACAAGGTTGATAATTTGTTATGATCAATGCTCTAACAGTTGATGTTGAAGATTATTGGGCAATTTTGCAGCGTGATTGGCTGAATATCCCTGGTGCAAAACCTACAGAAGCTGTGGTCCAAAATACACATTGGTTTTTACAAACATTCAAAGATTATAATGTAAAAGCAACATTCTTTATTCTTGGCGAAGTTGCTCAAAGTTTTCCGCAGCTTATAAAAGAGATTGCGAATGAAGGCCATGAAATTGCTGTACATGGTTTTCATCACAAACAGATATTCAAGCTTAATCGAGATGAATTCAGGAAAGAGGTAGGAGATGCCAAAAAATTGCTTGAAGATTTATCAGGTCGAAAAGTAATAGGTCATAGAGCGCCTGCCTTTTCTATCAATCAGGATACTAAATGGGCTTTAGAAGTTTTAGGTGAACTTGGATTTGTTTATGATTCAAGTATTTTGCCTATGGCTGGTAAACGCTACGGTTGGCCGGGGTTCAAAAAAGAAATTCACAGAATGTCTTTAGCTGATGGACAAAGCATTATCGAAGTACCGATGTCAACTATATCATTGGGCATAAAGGAACTTAGTATTGGCGGGGGGTATATGAGGCACTTACTGTATTTTTATACAAAATGGGCGATAAGACATATACAAAAAAACCGCCCAGTTGTTGTCTATATGCACCCTTATGAAATTGATATAGATGCAGTCTCGCTGAAATTGGATAATCTTACCGGACAAGGAAAAGTAGCAGCTTTGAAATTTCATAAATCACAGATAAGAAATAGGCAGACAGTAAAAGCTAAAGTCAATAAATTGCTTTCAGATTTTAAGTTTTCAACCATAAAAGATATATTAAAAAACTTTTGATAAAGTGATACACAGCTTACAATCAAAATATGCAGAAAAATGTGCGGTATTGCATATACAAGGCATCCCGACAGGATTCATAAGCTCTTTGGGTCCGAAATTTGTGGCTGCATTATACCAGGCTATTACAGAAGATAAAAATAGTTTTGGATTTGTTGCCGTTGAAAATGAGAAGATTTTAGGCTTTGTTGCATTTTCATTAAATCTTTCAAGGCTATATAAATATGTTGCTTTGAAGAAAGGTTTCAGTTTCGCTTTTGTACTTGCCAAGAGAATGTTATCCCTACATGTAATTAAGAAAATATGGGACAATCTTTTTTATCCATCAAAAATGAAAAAAATGGATTTGCCGGACGCTGAATTGCTCTCAATAGCGGTAGCCCTGGAAGGCAGAGGCAGAGGGATTGCAAAACAGCTTGTCGATGCCGGTTTTGAAGAATGTAGGAAACGAGGCATTAACAAAGTTAAAGTATTAGTGGCGGCGGATAATGAGGCAGCCAATAAACTTTATCAAAAATGCGGCTTTGAATTTGTGACTCAAATTGAGAGTCATGGTGTTCAAAGTAATATTTACGTTAAAAATTTGAAAGAAGAAAAATGGTATGACTAATAAGAAGAGGAATATTCTGATTGTGTCGATAGTTATTTGCGTCCTTTTATTTTTTGTGTATTTTTCTAATTCAAAAAGCAATTTAATTCGTCAACTGCAAGGGCCTATTGAAGGAACAGACAATATTTTTGCGATTGGTAATAATCTTTCAATTGTTTCCAAAAATAACCATATTTATACCTGGCAATGGGATAATTTCAAAAAATGGCCGGTGGTCGCAAAACCACATGCTGAATTTGTCGTGCCTTTAAATGATAATAAAATTGTTTATGCTGCCAAATCAGAACTTGTTTTAACTGACCTGAAAGCTGAAAAAGAATTAGCGAGTTTGAGTTTACCTTATGGTACAGAATGTAAGAAAATTGCCATTTCATCAAATGGTAAATTTGGGTTGCTTTCGCTATCTGAAAAAGATAAGCTTAAATTAGCATTGTTTAATTCAGAGTTCAAAGAGTTACCCATTGTTTTTGAAAAAAATACAACTGAAGAAAAATTTACTCTGTTTGACTATGCCATAGACAACGAAGGCTCTCTGATTGTGGGTGCAGGTAAAAAAGATAAAGCCTGGATTTTTGTTAAAGATATAAAAAATGATAAAATCCTTTGGGAAAAAACGTTTGATGAATACGGCCAATTTACCATTGTAGAATTTTCGTCCGATGGCAAAACTCTTTATGTGGCTGAAAAAATCAGGTTTATTATCGCTTTAGATGCAATCACGGGAAATATTTTAAGAGTTTATGAAATGCCCAAATATAATACTCCAGCTAATCAAAAACAGAATATTTCCAGTATAAAAATAAGTCCGGATAGTAAAATTCTTGCCGTGGATACTGAGCCTGCCAGAAGAGTTTGGTTTTGGGATATAGCGACAGGCGAGAAACTAGATAATATTTATGCCAGCGACCTTACGGTTTCTGATATGGCATTTTCTCCTGATTCAAAATACATTGCTACCGGTTGTTTGGTTAGTCCTGAAATTAAAATCTGGAAAGTTCCAACATTGAAAGATGTTAAATAATTACGATTTGGAGGAGTTTTAGATGGCAGTAAATAAACATATAATTAGATATTTTCTTTATTTTTCCATTGTAATTACTGCTGATATTTGTTTGGCAGTAACAAAATCAGCAGATTTTAACGATGATGGAAAAGTCAATTTTATGGACTTCTCTATTTTTTCAAATAATTGGTTTGCAGAAAATGTAAATTCTGCCATCGATCTTTCGGGGTCAGCAGGAATACCAGATGGACAGGTTAATTTCTATGACCTTGGCGTTTTTGCCAATGATTTTCTTGCTGTCAGATATATTATGGGTTCTCACAAATCGAATAATGAAAAGTTATATATCTGGGAATCTTATAATGGTACGTCATGGTTTTTAAGAGGAAATAATCCAGTTTATGAAAACCCTAATTTGCCGCATACAGCTACTGACCCGACAAATCCAATAAATTTAATGAATGTTGTTCGAGACCCTTCAATTATGAAACTCAATAATAAATATTATGTAGTTTATACGACAAATAATATTCCTTACCATTATCGAGGAAATACCTTTGGTGTTGCCAGTTCGAATGATTTGCAAAATTGGGAATATATTACAGATGTCTATTGTGGTTCTTTCCTCTATACCTGGGCTCCTGAGTGGTTTGTCGATGAGGATAATTCTATTCATGTTTTTGTTGCTCTTAACTATAAAATTTATGAAATGCACCCCTTAAATGAAGAATTTACTCAATGGTCTACTCCTGTCTTTGTTCAAGGAGATTGGGGCACCACCACATATATGATTGATCCATTTGTTATAAAAATAGATGGAACATATTATTTATGGTATAAAGGACCTAAACGTCTTACTTATCAGAATATTGAATATGGCACTTCCTCCTCATTGACCAGCGGTTATACTATTCAAGGTTCGGGAGATTGGACAAATTGGAATGATGGTATAGGAAATATAGAAGGGGAGAGTTTGGTAAAAATTGATGATAATACATGGCGAATTTATTTCGATGATTATGTTGATGGTGGAATATATTACTGTGAATCATCAGATCTTTTTCAAACTTGGACTCCAAGGAGATTAATCAGTTCAGAATCCTTTATACCGGCTCATCCAACAGTGATACATTTTGACGAATAATATGAATAAAAAAACAGCAATTATAATTGGAGCAGGGCCGGCGGGGCTAACCGCAGCCTTTGAACTACTCAACAAAACCGACATCAAGCCGATAATCTTCGAACAAACCGGCGATATCGGCGGCATTTCAAAAACCATCAACTACAAAGGCAATCGCATCGACATCGGTGGCCATCGCTTCTTTTCCAAATCAGACAGAGTTATGAAATTCTGGATGGATATTCTGCCAGTGCAAACTGCTCCTGCAAAAGATGATATTCTTCTGAATCGGGAATTGCCTCCCAACGAATTTAAGAAAACAATCGAGGCAGACCCGCAAAAAGAAGACAAAGTGATGCTTGTCAGAGAAAGGCTTTCAAGAATTTTATTTTTGCGAAAGTTTTTCGATTATCCCATTTCACTTACTCTTGTAACGGTAGCCAATCTTGGAATCTTCAGGATGGTTAAAATAACGTTAAGCTATCTCAAGGCGAGAATATTCAGAATTAAACACGAGAAATCTCTTGAAGATTTTTTTATAAATCGTTTCGGCAGAGAATTATATAAAACATTTTTTAAAGATTATACGGAAAAGGTTTGGGGAATTAGTTGCGACAAAATAAATCCTCAATGGGGTGCACAGAGGATTAAGGGGCTTTCAATTACACGTGCAATTATACACGCCATAAAAGCTGTTCTTTGCAAAGATAAATCCATCGGCCAAAAAGAAATAGAAACAAGTTTAATCAGCCAGTTTTTATATCCCAAGTATGGGCCCGGCCAGTTGTGGGAGGAAGTTTCGCGGAAAGTCGAAGCCAAAGGCGGGCAGGTTGTCTTAAACCATAAAGTAACAGGGCTGGAAAATCGAAATGGCAGAATTTATTCCGTTACTGTCAGAGATGAAAAGACAAATGAGGTGAAAAAGATTGACGCTGATTTTGTTTTCTCGACAATGCCTGTTAAAGAGTTGATAGAAGATATGCAGGATGTTCTGCAGGCTGTGAAAGCGGTTGCTGATGGTTTATGTTACAGGGATTTTATTACCGTAGGTTTGTTGGCGTCGAAGCTGAAAATAAAAAACAATACGAATATAAAGACTGTAAATAATATTGTGCCGGACAACTGGATTTACATTCAGGAAAAGGATGTGAAAATCGGCAGGCTTCAGGTTTTTAATAACTGGAGTCCATATATGGTTGCGGATGACAATACGGTTTGGCTTGGGCTTGAATATTTCTGCGATAAGGGCGATGATGTCTGGAATATGACCGATGATAAAATGAAAGAGTTTGCAGGCTGTGAACTTGAAAAAGTCGGCATAGTGGATAAAAATGACATCATCGACAGTGTAGTTGCCAGGGTTGAAAAAACATACCCCGCATATTTCGGCAGTTACGACCAGTTCGATGTGATTAAAAACTACACCGATGGTTTCGCAAATCTTTTTTTGATCGGCAGAAACGGTATGCATCGCTATAATAATCAGGATCATTCAATGCTTACCGCGATGACGGCGGTGGAGAATATTATTAAGGGCGTGGAAAGCAAAGAAAATATCTGGCAGGTAAACGCTGAAGAAGATTATCATGAGGAAAAAATGACATCAGTTGAAAACCTGACAGACGCTTACACGGCAGAAAGAAAGTAAAAATTTATGGCAGGAAGTTTAAAAAGATTTATTCCGCAAAGCGATAAACAGGCCTTCTGGTTATCGTTTTTTTTATGTCTTTTCTTCTGTGCCGTGATACTTTTTGTTGTTGCGCCGATTACCGGCTTGAGCAGGGATTTCAGTGCAGGTAACGACGGTTATATCCAGATAGCAAGAAATCTTGTTGCCGGCAATGGTTATGTTTTTGAAAAAGGGGGGCCGCCGGTATTCCATCGTCCGCCGATGTATCCGCTATTCCTTGTGCCTGTGGCAATTTTCCCGGAAAGTTTGCAGCGGTACATTATAGTTATACCGCAAAGCATTCTTGTAGGTTTTATAGGGATGCTGATTTTTAAAATTGCCCGGCAACTATATAATCAAAACATTGCGGTGATTGCTTTATTGCTTTTTCTAATAAATCCATGGGTTTATTGGAACGCCAAAAATCCAATGACCGCGATTTTGCAAACATTTCTGTATATTGTTTTTGTGTATTTTGCAGGGATCGAATTATTTAATAAGTCGAGGGTTTCACAACTGTTGTCAGCGATTTTTATGGGTATATCTGCGGCTGCCTTGATTCTTGCACACGCTGCGATGCTGCCGGTGGTTTTTGTGGTTATGCTTATTATTTTTGCTGCCGGGATTAAACGGAACAAAAGAATCATGACGGCTGTTTATGCCGGATTGATTGCTATATGTTTGATTGTCCCCTGGACATATAGAAATTGGATTGCTTTTCACAAATTTATTCCGGTTGCAGGGGGTGGGGGGCTTGCGTATTTTAATGGCAATGTTCATTGGGATTTTATCGAAGACCAGCCGCAACAAAAAGGTGAGACTTATATTGATGCAAGCCTGCGACTAATGGGGATTGATGGCAATGAAGCCACTCTTACACATTGGAAAGGTTTCAAAGATATAAAGAATGAAGAAATCGCTAACGCAAAAATGGCAGAGGATATCAAAACACGGCCCGTGTTATTTCTAAAGAAAAATATATTAAATGCGATTGAATATTATTTTCCGATGCTTACATATCCATTTCTATCAATTAAAGTAAAGTCAACCGAGCAAACCGCTCTTACCGTTTTTCATTTAGGTTTATGGATTTGTGCCGTGTTTGGCTTTTATTTTTATCGCCGAACGGGATTATTGCTGTTGGCGATGATAATTTGCTATGCTGTTTGGTATTTTCCATTTGCGACATTCATAGGCCATTCTCTTTATACGCTTGGCACTATACCGTTTCTGTCAATCCTTGCCGCGGCAGGCGTTGCGCGTTTTGCACGCCTTATCCCATGAGTTCTCACGATTTCCCGTTCATTCCCATGTTTTCTTTTTTAATCGCACCTCTTAATCCCTCCATTTTTAGATATCCTTTCTTCCATACAATCACCGCAGATATCACAATTACGGCAAAGTAGACTATAATAGCATGTCTGGTCTTGATTTGGCTCATTGTTACGCCTATAAAAGCATAAACTGCCGTTAGCAGATAGCAGGCCTTTACAGCTTGCTTTAGCGTCAGCCCTCTGTCAATCATTTGGTCGTAAATATGGCCGCGGTCAGAAATGAACAACGGCCTTTTATTCAGCCATCTTCTGGCAAGTGCAACGCCGGTGTCGAGAATTGGCAAGCCAAACACTACCAAAGAAGCGAGCCACCATCGTGGAAACGCTTTGGCGAAAAGCATCATAATTGCAGCGACCACAAATCCCAGCAGCATACTGCCGGCATCGCCCATAAAAATCTTCGCGGGATTTCGGTTGTATGGCAAAAATCCGCATACGCTACCAACAAGAGCAAGGCATACGATTGTTCTCACAGGGTCACGCACTTCACTCCATCCCCATGTTGAGAGATGAATGGCAAGAAACAACAGGGCAATCGTAATAATTGCTGTTACTCCTGCACACAGACCATCAAGTCCATCAAGCAAGTTCAATGAGTTCGTTGCGCCAAGCACAGTAAAAATTACGATTGGTACGCCGATAGCCCATTCGACTGAATCCGGCAGCGTCAAACCAAATGGAGCTAAAAACGGGTTTAGTGAAGGCAATACTCCTGTTGCTATTAATGGTATGGACGCTATAACTTGTCCGGCTAATTTATGTGATGGCCGTAAGTCATAAACATCATCAATTAAACCAACGAAACAGGCGATAGATGCACCGGTTAATATCGACATCAGCCAACGACTGATGTACACATTTTCTTTGAAGCAGAAAGTGCCCACAAGTATTCCAGCCGCCAGGCCGGCAAGTATGCCGATACCGCCAAGATAAGCTATCGGTTCTTTATGTGTTTTTACCGTATCATTTGGTCTATCAACAATTCCGTATTTTAAGGCTACTTTTTTGCTTAGCCATGTTGCGATTAGACCTGATATGCATGATACTGCCAATACCGGCCAGAACTGAAACGTCCAGCTTAATGGTCTTTGCGGCCCTACAAAAGAATCAAAAATCATTTTTATATTCCTTACAACTATCTTAACCAGACTGCTTCATCGTATCTAAGCATCACAAGGTTATTTTCAAAACCGTCAAATTTTATATTTGGTATTTTTCCGGTAAGCAGTTGAAGTATCCACTTAGGAAAATCTGCATTCGCTTTGATACTTAACGGAACTCCGCCGCCAAAACGAGGATTAATTTCGATGAATTTAATTATTTCGTCTTTTGTCAGGATCAGCTGAACGGTTATTATTCCCGGCCCTGCGCCAAGTTTCTGCACAAGTTCCGCAGTACTTTGCATAATGTGCTTATTTTTGATTATTTTGCCTTTGCTTACTTCGCCTGTTCTTGTCTCAATGCGGTTTCTCGGCACAACGCAGCGTACCTTTAAATCGAAATCGACAAAGACATCGCAGGTGAATTCCTGACCGGCGATGAATTCCTGAACAATGCAATTAGGTATTTTTTTTGTATAAAAACAGAGTTCCTCGCGGTTTTTCACCAGTGCGTTTCCTCTGCTTGCGTAGCCGTCCCACGGTTTTAAAAAGAGCGGATACTTAATGTTTTTTTTGCGTAATGCCTGCTCTGTGTTCAAAGTGACAGGTGTATCGAATCCGTTTTCAATTAGAAATTTGAAAGTTTGTCGTTTGTCCTGACATATATTTATAATTTCTGGTTTGGAAATCAGGACGGTGCAGCCCGCATCTGAAAATTTCTTATTATTTGCGGCAAGCAGATGCAAGTCGAGGTCAACAGTCGGCACAAGCAGCTTTACCTTGTTTTGTTTTACAATTTTCAGGAGTTGTTTTACATAGTCCTGATGAGTTACAGAATTGACAATAAATTTTTTGTCGCACAATTGCAGAGCTGCGCTTAATTCTGTTCTGTCAGTGCCAAAACATTTGCAGTTTAATTTAAGCTCTTTTGCCGCTTTTTTGAAGCTTTCCAAAAGAGAAACCCTTCTCCCAATGCAGGTAAAGAGTATATTAAAACCCTTGCTTTTTGCCGTTCTCTGATTTACCATAAGTTATCGCACCTAAAAAAGTTAGCAAAAGTCTAACTGATTATGGGACTTTTGTCCAGATAATGTTTACTATGTAATTATCGGCTATTTTGGCAGGTTTTTTAAATGATAAAATGTATTGCTTTTGATATGGATGATACCCTTTATGACGAGGCGGATTACTACAAAAGCGGTTTCTCCGTAATTGCCGATAAGATAGCAAAAGATTTTCAGTTAAACACTCAATCTGTATTCGGAAAAATGTGGGAACTTTTCAGTAGCGGTACTCGCAAGGATACATTTAACGCCGCAGCCGAAAAACTTGGAATAAAATTTGACGAGCAATATATAAAGCTGCTGGTGTCTGTTTTCCGCAATCATAAACCGGACATTGTTCTGCCTGCCGACAGCAGACTGGTTTTAGCAGATTTGAAAAAGTTGTATAAACTCGGATTGATAACAGACGGCTGGCTGCCGGGACAGGAATATAAAGTAAAAGCTCTTGGTATCGAGATTTTTTTTAATTCTATCATTTATACTGAAAAACTCGGCACGGAATTCTGGAAGCCTTCACCAAAAGGTTTTGAAAAGTTGCTCGATGAATTAAAAATCAATGCCGCCGAGGCTGTTTATGTTGGTGATAATCTTGAAAAGGATTTTATCGCACCGAATCGGATGGGCTTTAAAACTATAAGACTTGTACGAAGCAATGGAATTCATAAAAGTCCGGCTTCCTCAAAAGATGCAGATGCACAATACGAAATTGATTCGATTGCGAAACTGAATGATTTGCTGAAGAAAATTGATGTATAGATTTTTTAAAAATTTGTTTGATTTTCTGCCGGCTTTAATTGCAGTTATTATTTTGCTGCCGGTATTTTTACTGGTGATTATTTTAATAAGAATCAGCAGCAGGGGGCCTGCGATTTTTAAACAAACGCGAGCAGGCAAAGACGGAAAGCCATTTACGTTTTATAAATTTCGTACAATGAAAATGGAAGTTGACCCGTTTGGCCCAAGTCCCAAATCAGGACAAGACCCAAGACTTACAAAAATCGGCATTTTTCTGCGTAAATCGTCGCTGGATGAACTGCCGCAGTTGTTTAACGTAATAAAAGGCGATATGAGCCTTGTCGGTCCAAGGCCTTTGTATATGGCTCAAATGGCCGAATGGAACGATGAACAGAAAAAACGGCTGCTCGTCAAACCCGGCCTGACAGGTCTTGCCCAAATCAGCGGCAGGGGCGAACTGACAATAGAACAAAAACTGGCGTATGATGTTGAATATGTGCAGAATGTTTCGTTTCTGCTTGATTTTAAAATAGTATTAATAACAATATTACAGGTTTTTACAGGCAAAAGCATTTATGAGAAAAAATATTCAGAAAAACAGGACACCAGAGGTGAAACTCATTAAGAAAATTTTTATCTTGTCTCTATTTATATGTCAGGCGTCTGTGTGTCTTGCGCTTGAGCCGGCTCAAATATTAATAGTTGCAAACTCCGATGTTAATGAGTCTGTTGGGCTTGCTAAATATTACTGCCAACAGCGAGCGGTTCCACAAAAAAATATTTTGAAGATTCCTTTGGGCAAAACTCTTTCTGAATACATAACCAGACAGAATTACGATACTATTCTTGCTCCTGCCATTCGGAATGAAATCCGAAATAACAGAAAGCCGGACGAGATTAGATGCCTTTTAACGGTTTATGGTGTTCCAATTAAGGTCAGCGCAGCGGCGCCTTCGCCGAATTCCGCTGAACTTGGCTCAAAGCTTTCTGGGATGTATTACCGCAAAGAAGCAGATTTAAGAACGGCGTATCAGAAGTTGAGTCAGCTTGGCAGAAAGGAAATGGTTAACCCCGGCGATATCGCGCAGCAAAAATCCTGCGATGATATTTTGAAAAGCCTCGACAACGACGTCAAAGAAACGCTGAACAGAATAAAATACGTTGACCAGGGGGACTTGCGAAACAGCCAGTACGATGAATTGCTTGTGTTTTTTAAGCTTGTTTACGGTTCTATATATGCTTCGCAGCAGGCGAAAACTCTGCCGGGCAACACATATTTCCAGAGTCCGTCGGAAAAAAGCGAGTTGTATAAAAATGACCTGCTTGTGAAAAAAGCACAGGATGAGAAATGGCCGATAGCGAAAAAAATAGACGAAAATTTTTATCCCGCGTTGGAAAGTTTGGCCGGTTTGCGAACAGTTATTGCAAATCTGAAATCCGATATGGACAGATGCCAGGGCAAGGAAACCGGCGCTTCTGTTGATAGTGAATTATCGATGGTGATGTTTGAGAGTTATGATTTATATCGCTGGCAGCCGAATGAACTGAAGGATTCGCTTTTATTTCTTCCGTCAGATACGCTGATGGTTTGCCGGCTTGATGGTCCGTCCGAAAAGATTGCCGCAGGCCTGATTGACAAGGCAATATATGCCGAGAAAAATGGTCTTTCAGGCACTGCGTATGTTGACGCAAGAGGAATGAATATCACCGGCGAGCTTTCGCCGTATTCGTATGAGTATTACGACAGAAATCTTAATACGCTGGTCAAAATGCTGAAGAGTCGCATTACGATGCCGGTTGTTTTTGAAAATACATCAAAACTTTTTGCCGAAGGCCAATGTCCTCAAACAGCCCTGTATTGCGGCTGGTACAGCGTTAAAAGATATATCGATGCTTTTGATTTTGTGCCCGGCGCGATTGGTTTTCACATCGCAAGTTTTGAAGCGATGGATTTGCGCAATGCGTTGAGTTCGAATTGGTGTCCGGCTATGCTTGTTGATGGCATAACGGCAACAATGGGGCCGGTCGATGAGCCTTATCTGCATTCGTTTCCGCTGCCGACAAATTTTTTCACTGAACTGCTCGATGGAAAAAGTTTAGTGGAGGCATATTATAGAACTAATCCATACAATTCCTGGCAGATGGTTCTTATCGGCGACCCGCTTTACAAACTGAAAATAAAATAAAATTTTTTGTTTTTTTTAAAAATTTTCAAAAAAAATCTTCTTTTAGTCGCACTTCTTTCGTACTATAAACATATCTGATTAAGGGGCGGGCAAGGTGTCCGGCTGCTTTTTTGGTTGGTTTTTAAAACATGAGGTACCAATGAAGGCAGAAATTTTGTCGAAAATCAATTATGTTACAAATCTCAAAGATGTTGTCGGTCTTTCAGAGAGCGATTACATCGAATGCCAAAATGTTGCGGAAAAATACCCCTTTATGGCTAATGAATACTATCTTTCTCTAATAAATTGGGACGACCCTGACGACCCGATTAGAAAACTAGTGATACCGAATCCCAATGAGATGGAGCGTTGGGGCAGACTCGACCCGTCGAATGAGCATCAATATACGATAATGCCCGGCCTTGAGCACAAATATAATACGACGGCTCTGCTGCTGGTCAGTAATGTTTGTGCGGGTATTTGCCGTTATTGTTTCCGCAAACGAGTATTCCACGAGTCATCGAAAGATTGTTTGCAGGATTTATCGGCGGCGATGAAGTATATTGAGCAGCATACGGAAATCACAAACGTGCTGCTTACCGGCGGCGACCCGCTGACACTGCCGACAGAACGGCTTGAAGAAATAATCTCGAAACTTCGGCAGATTGAACACGTCCGCATTATCCGCATAGGAACGCGAGTGCCGGTTTATTATCCTTACAGAATTACAGAAGATTCTGATTTGTTGAAATTACTTGAAAAATATACTACCGCACGCAAAAAAATTTATATGATGACGCATTTTGTACATCCGAATGAACTTACGGATATTGCGGTTGAAGCCTGCAATATGGTTCAAAAGGCGGGCGTGCGAATGACAAATCAGGTTCCGCTTTTGCGAGGCATAAACGATAAGCCAGAAGTGCTTTCAAAACTGCTTCAGGAACTTTCGTTTTGCGGCGTGATTCCGTATTATATTTTCCAGTGCAGACCCGCCAGCGGAAACAAAATGTTTACCGTGCCGATTGAAGAAGGCTATAACATCGTCGAAAGAGCAAAGGCGAACGTTTCAGGTCTTGCCAAACGCGCCAGATATGTGATGAGTCATTCAAGCGGAAAAATCGAAATCATCGGCAAAACAGAATATAATGTTTATATGAAATACCACCGAGCCGCCAATGATGCCGATAGCGGCAAATTTATGATTTTAAAAAGTAATCCGAAGGCCTGTTGGTTCGATGACTATGAAGAAATCGCAGCCGATTATCCGTTGAATGAACCGTTCAGGACTTACGGCCCGGAATAGTTGCTACCCGCTCTATTACCGTCATAAGGATAATTGCGACAGAACCACCTATGCTGTACGCGCTAATAGGTTTATTTGTGAGTAGGGCATATATTATAACAAAACTTAAAGAAGCTGTTGGCAATACCATATATAAGAGGAAGCGTTTAAATTTTTTAAGCTTTATTTTTAGTATCAATTCTAAATAGCACATCCACGCAACAGCTACTATTGCATAGACAAATATATAGAGGACAGATTCAAGTGGTGAATTGTGTTTTGTAATGCCGGCTTTGACTATTGCTGGTAAAAACACAGGGCCGATTACTGTTAGAGCCATTACGGCATTATAGCCCGTGAAAAATGTGATAATTACCATCGCCGCCGCTGCGCCGAGCATATCGGCACAAAGGTCGGCGGGGTCAGTGGAACGGCCTGCTATAAAATGCTGTGTCAATTCATCCGCGACGCCGTGTAAGAAGATAACAACCAAAATTAACCAAGGCTGGAATTTACGCCAGTTTGCCTTAATATCGAACCAGAAAGCCAGCCACAGAAGAAGCGTCAGCACTATATATGCCGCAACGTGCATAGTTTTATCGCTTACGCCCATACCCCTAACCCACATAGGGACAGGAATATGCGTAGCGACAATCAGGCCGACCCAGTAAAATAGCAGTACAGCGGTAAAAAACTTCTTTTCTTTGGATAATTTCATAATTATGGTTATCGGGAAATTGTTGTTTTTATATCATATTAAGGTATCATAGACCAATGAATTTATTTCTGGAGTATGTATGTTTGATTCATTGGTTAAGGAGTTGACGTCCGAGCCGATTTTGTGGACAATTTTGGGACTGGCAGGGCAGTTTACATTTGGCGGAAGGTTTATTCTGCAATGGATTGCCAGCGAATTAAAAAAACAATCGCACGTTCCTGTATCGTTCTGGTATCTTTCGCTGGTCGGCAGCCTTATTATGCTCGTTTACAGTTTCCACAGGCAGGAGCCGATTATTATGCTTGGCTTTGTACTGAATATTTTTATATATATTCGTAATTTGCATTTAATAAATGCGCACAAGAAGTGCGGAGCGGTTACTTCCATAGAAAAAGATGAAGATTGATTTTAAGGGAATTAAAATGAAGAAAAATATTTTAATTTTTGTCTTATTGGCTGTTTGCTCAAGTATTGGTTTTTCTCAAGACACAGCAGGCACAGGCTCTTCGACTGCACCGGCGGCTGTGATTAAGCTGCCCAAGCCGCAGACCAATAGTTCTGTTTCGTTTGAGCAGGCTCTTATGCATCGCAGAAGTATACGTGAGTTTACTGATGAGCCTTTGACGATAAATCAAATCGGACAATTGTGTTGGGCTGCGCAGGGGATAACCGAACCGAATAAAGAGTTCAGGACAGCTCCCTCGGCCGGTGCGGTATATCCGATTCAGTTGTATGTTTTACTGCCGGAAGGTTTGTATCTTTATCAGCCCCAGAAACACGAATTGTCATTGGTTATTGGAAAAGATTTGAGATATTCTGTTTTCAGCTCATCTTTTAATCAAAGAGTCGTGCAGAAAGCGCCCTGTACTTTTATGATTGCCGGAAACTCCAAAAAAGTAGAAGCGAAATATCGCAACCGGGGCGAAAAATTTACTTATATCGAAACGGGGCATATTGCGCAGAATATCCATTTGCAGGCCGTAACGCTTGGTCTTGGGTCTGTGCCCATCGGCGTTATGGATGCCAAAACCATTGCGCAGATTTGCAAACTCCCGGAAAATCTTGACGTGCTGTATTTGGTTCCTGTCGGCAGGCCGATGGAGGAATCGAATCTTTTGCCGGTGATAGCCAATACTTCCGCTGTGCAGCCCATGGCGTCTGTTGCTGATATGCGTTCAAAGCATATCGCTATTATAGTGCCGAGCCGTTATTTTAATGAGACGGACTATTACGGTATTCAGCAGGCACTTGTCAAAGAGGGGATATACCCGGTTATCGCAAGTACCGTTCTGGCTGATATTAAAGGCATACAAAGAGGCGGCGTTCAGAGAAACATTATCACTTCGACGATTCTTGTCAGGGATTTAAAGATTCAGGATTATGACGCGTTTGTATTTATCAGCGGCAGCGGTATTGGAGGCGATTATTTATATAACAGGGATATTTTAAATTTGGTGCGTTCGGCTCATTCAGCGGGAAAAATCCTTGCCGCCATTTCAGATGCTCCCGCGTTTTTTTCAAACGCCGGGATAGTCAGAAACAAAAATATAACTTCTTCAGTATCGCAGCGTAATAAAATAAACCAGGCCGGCGCAATATGGCAGAGAAATCCGCTTGTGATTGACGGCAATCTAATCACCGCAGGCGACAGTGCAGAAACTTCGTCGAACTATGGAAACGCCAGAGTCAGCGACAGATTCGCTACCGCCGTTGTTAGTATGCTTAAAGGCCAGAAAATTGTCTACTGACGAAAACGTCATAAGCATCGCCAAATTGTTTTAAAAAGCATAATGGATAAAGCCGCATAAAGCTTATGAAGGGCAGATATATAACTGTACCAATGTACGGTATCATCAGCAGAATACTTGCGCAGCACATACAGCAGCCAAGAAGGAAAATCACCAGTTCCATCGTGCCGACCACAATCAATATCAGCCATTTAAAGAGCATATAAAGAATAGTCTTCCAGAAATGTTCTTTGAAGACAGGCATATATTGTTTCCATGCTTCAACGGTTTTGAGTTTGTGTATGTACATTACTGGCGCGACGAAATCCATCGTAACTGCTTTTATAAGTCCAAAAAATATGGCCGCGATGATAACAAATAAAACGATAAGACAAATCAGAATAATAAATGGGGCAAGAGTCAAATTTTTAGCGTGAAAAGCAAAAGATAATATTCCTATTGGGACAACAAGCAGCATAATAATGAAAGTGCTTAATACTGCTAAAGCCAAACGGAACCGGAATAAACTATTTGCCTGCTGTTTGTAATTTTTCCACGGTTCGGCAATCTGTGCTTTATTTTTTGCCAGACAATCGATAAACATAAAATGCCCTCGGCAGTTCAGCCAGAGCAGAACAAGTAAGAAGGTGATAATAAACAGAGCGATTACTGAACCAGCGATACCGATTAACAGAATGTTTTGGTGGATAAATTCCGAAGCTTTTGACCATTCCTGCCCGGCGTCCTGATGATTGCTGAAATTTAAATTTGGGAAGCTGGGGCCGCTGTTGAACAAAGTTGCCAGCCACGCACAAAATCCGATTACAAACCATTTTTCCAAATTGAATGGCTTGAACAATAATTGTTTGGTTTTCTCAATAGCCTCGCCCACCGGAGAAACCACACTTATTGGTTTATTACAGGTTTCCATATTTTTTTCCTTAACTAAACCCTATACCCTGTCCCCTATACCCTAATTTTTACCATTTTTTTCGAATCGGTATTCCTGCCTGAATTAATTCATCCTTTATTTGCTTGATAGTAAATTTGCCGGTATGAATCATACTCGCAATAATTGCCGCATCAGCTTTGCCGTCTTTAAATACATCGGTCAGGTGTTGACAAACGCCTGCACCTCCGCTTGCGACGACAGGTATGCCGACGTTTTCGGAAATCATCCTTGTAAGGTTGATTTCAAAACCTGACTGTGTGCCGTCCGCGTCAACGCTGTTTACCACAATTTCGCCCGCGCCGAGGTCTTCAGCCTGTTTTGCCCATTGCAGGGCGTCTATGCCCGTTCTCGTGCGAAAGCCTTGCGTGGTAATTTCGTAGCCGCTTGGGAATTTTTCGCTTTTTTCGACTTTGACCGGGTCCATTCCGAGCACGATACATTGTGCGCCGAACTGCTTTGCACCGTCTGCGATAATTTGCGGATTGCGAACTGCCAACGAATTTACGCTGACTTTTTCCGCGCCTGCCAAAAGTACCCGCCGCATATCTTCAAGATTTTTTATTCCGCCGCCGACAGCGAACGGTATATGCACCGCCCTTGCGACCTCGCGTACCATTTCGATATCGATAGGCCTGCCCTCGGCAGAAGCGGTTATATCGTAGAACACGAGTTCATCGCAGCCGCCATCGCTGTACGCAACAGCCATTTCAATCGGGTCGCCCAGGTCGATATTATTTTGAAATTTAACGCCTTTGGTAACTTTGCGATTTCGCACATCCAAACATGGTATAATTCTTTTCGTCAGCATTTGCCATCCCATCTGCTGAAATTTTCAAGCAATCTCAAACCGATTCGTCCCGACCGTTCGGGGTGGAATTGTACGGCCGCGAAATTTTTTGTCCCGGCCGCGCTGGCGAAAGTTGCGTTTGAATATTCGCTCTGTCCGAGTATGAAATTTTTATCGCTGCACGAAGGATAGAAGCTGTGAACAAAATAAAATTCGCTTTGGTCTTCGATGCCGTTAAAAATCGGGTGCGGGTGTGGGGGCATAAATTTTACGGTGTTCCAGCCGATTTGCGGAATTTTAAAAGTCTTGTCAGCACAGATGAATTTTTTCACTTGTCCCGGCAGGATGCCAAGGCATTTTGTGCCGCCGTCTTCTTCGCTGGATTCAAACAAAAGCTGCATACCGATACATATTCCCAAAAACGGGATGCCGTCGGCGATTACTTTGCGGATAGGGTCGATTAGTTTCAGGTTTTTGAGGTTGTCCATTGCCGATTGTGCGGCTCCTACGCCGGGGAACACTATTTTTTCCGCGCGGAGTATATCTTCCGGCCTGTCGGTAATTTTTACCTTTTGGCCGATGCTCTCGAAAGCAAGCTGAACGCTCGTCAAATTTCCGGCTTTATAGTCGATTATTGTTATCATATAATGTATTATATATTTTTATTTTTCAGGAGCAAGAACTATGCTTAAAGGAATACCTGCGATTATTTCGCCCGATTTATTGAAGATTTTAGCCGAAATGGGGCACGGTGACGAAATTGTATTTGCCGATTGTAATTTTCCCGCCGCTTCTAACACCGAAAGACTGCTGCGATACGATGGCAATGGCATATCAGAACTTCTGAAAGCGGTTTTGAAGCTGTTTCCGCTGGACGGCTACGTCGAAAGTCCTGTTGCGCTGATGGAGATTGTACCCGGCGATAAAGCCAAACCGACGATTTGGAACGAATACAGAAAAATTATCAAGGCAAGCGGCGAAAAATTCAAAGATTTCGAATATGTTGAAAGAATGGATTTTTACGAACGCACACAGGAAGCCTATGCTGTTGTTGCGACGAGTGAAACTTCGCCTTATGCGAATATCATCCTTAAAAAAGGCTGCATAAGACCATAGACTATTTCTCGCCTGCCAAAACTTCGGCGATATTCAAACCGTGGTCTTTGATTCGCCTGTATGCGTTGAGCATATCGGTAAAGATAAGACTCTTGACAGGCGTAGCCAGTCCGCTTTCGACACGTTCGATGTGTTCGGCGCGGTATTTTTTCATAAGACTGGTGATGAATTTTCCTTTGCCGTCGGCCTCTGTCAGGATTTCGCCATTTGAATTAACTACCGCATCGTTAATAAATGTAATGTAATCATCAACATTGTTGTGCAGGTCGAGAATGGCTTTTTGGCCTTCTTCGGTTATATGCTGTTCTTCGTCCTTGAGTTTCAGGTTGAATTTAAGGATATTGGTAATGTAATCGCTTATCGATTCGTATTCATCTGCGATTCTTATCTGCCATCTTGCACGTGCCGCGACATCTCGCGGAATGATGCCTGTCATTATATGCCCGACGAATTCGACAACTTCTTTTTGTATTACATCCATTTCTCTTTCGTTTTGGAAGATATATTCCTGTTTTTCTTTTGTGCCGCCTCCTGTGGTAATTATTTCTTTTAGGACCTTCATCGTATCTGCGATCATTTTGCCCATTCTGATTACTTCCTGCTGCGATTGTTCAATCCCCAGGGCAGGTGCCTCGAATAGTCTTGCGTCCAAAGCCGTTAATTTGGGTCTTGAGGGTTTTACTTTTTCTGGAATTATACGGTTTAGCAGATTAGCCAGCGGCTGCACAAAAGGCATGAAGACGATTGTGTTGAATATATTAAAAAATGTATGTGTTATAGCGATTGCTTCCATTGTGTCCGGATAGGTTGTTACGCCATTCTTTACAACCGCTGTGGTTACATCTATTCCGCTTTGCCAGCCTACAAATGCTTCAATGCCTTTGATGTACAGGAAGAAAAATGGAATCATCCACAGGACACCGATTATGTTAAAAAGTATATGTGCCCAAGCTGCTCTTCTTGCGTTTGGAGTTGTTCCTATGGATGCCAGAAATGCTGTTATTGTCGTGCCTACATTTTGCCCCATTACCAGTGCTGCTGCGGTAGGGTAGTCGATAATGCCGTTAAAGGCCAGACCCATTGTGATGCCTACCGTTGCCGAGGATGACTGAATGACGGCCGTTACAGTAGTTCCCACAAGTATGCATTTGATTACACCGAAATATGAATCCGGCGAAAATCTTGAAAACCATGCCGTGAATCCCGGAAATTCCTTCAAAGGAGCGAAACCATTTTTCATCAGTTCCAGTCCGAAGAACACCATGCCAAGACCCATAATCGCCATCGCGGTATATCGGAGACCTTCTTTTTTAGAGAACAGATAAATAATCGCGAAAACGCCGAGCATCGGCAGGCCGTATTTGCCGATATCTATAACAAGAATCCACGCCGTGATAGTTGTTCCAATATTTGCACCGAAAATTACGCCGATTGCCTGCGTCAGCGTCATTATGCCTGCGCTGACCATACCGACAGCGATTACGGTTGTGATGGAGCTTGATTGGATTATTGACGTAACGACAGCGCCGACTCCACATGCGACAAAACGGTTATTTGTTACAGCGTGAATAAGTTTGCGTAATTTTTCGCCGGCTACCGCCTGCATGCCTTCGGATATGCTCATCATCCCGAAAAGAAATATGCCAAGCCCGCCGACGATGGTACAAATCATTTCTGCTATAAGTTTACCGTCCATAAGTATCCTGTATTATGAGTGTAAGGAATTGTTAATATTAGATTAAAATTTGGTTAGCGAAATATAGCATAAAATCACGTTCTTGAAAAGCCAAAAAAGGTTGCTAAATACCTCAAAAATGTTATAAAAATACGGAATTGTTTTTTTAAGGATGAAAAAATGGTAAGCAAGGCAGTTTTTAAGGTTTCGGCAATTTTATTTGTCGCTTGTATGTTTTTACAATCAGGTTGTGATAAAAAAGACCAGAATATTAATCAAAAGGACGGAAATACAATGGTACAAAGCAAAGCAGTAAAAGTAAGAATTTCTACCAGTAAGGGCGATATTGTCGTTGAACTTAATCAGGAAAAAGCTCCTGTTACGTGCGAAAATTTCCTCAAATATGTAAACGCCAATTTTTATGACGGCACAATTTTCCATCGTGTTATAAAGGGCTTTATGATTCAGTGTGGCGGAATGACAGCCGATATGCGGCCAAAGCAGACGAATCCTTCGATTGTCAACGAATCGAAAAACGGCCTGAAAAACCTGCGCGGCACACTCGCTATGGCCAGAACATCAGACCCAGACAGTGCAACATCGCAATTCTTCATCAATCACGCAGATAACGATTTCCTCGATTATGGCGTTCGTGACGCGGGCTATGCCGTTTTCGGCAAAGTCGTTGAGGGTATGGATGTTGTTGATGCAATCGCAACAGTAAAAACCAAACCAGGCGATGTTCCTGTCGAAACAGTTATAATCAACTCAATGAAAGTTGAGTAATAAGTATCTCTGTGTTCTCTGCTGAAGCGAAGCGAAAGCCCTCGATTCTTTAGGATTTTTGCACCTTGAAAGCAAAAATCAGAGAGGGTGTTCTCTGTGGCTATAAAAAAAATAAATCTCCGTGGCTAAAAAATAATCGCGGCATAACCGACGCTCTCTTCACTGGTTTGGTGGTATTTTCTTTCCATTACCTCATTGCTGTGCGTATGCGCAAGCAGTATGCCTTTTGTTTTGCCGAGTGCTTTTGCCGCGTTAATTGTCGCAGCCGTTGCTCCCGGCCCGCAGGCGTTTTGGTTTTCCATTGATTCGTTGAGCAGTTTCTCTGCGTTCATTTCAATCGCAAGGTCGATGAAGTTTCGGTCATTTACATTTTTCGCCCAGTCGATTCCTTTAGCTCCGTTGCCTTTGGGATTAAAACCGTACTTCGGCCCGTAATGCGTCAAATCGGTCGAGCCGATACAAACGATTTTTTTACCGCCGGCGTTTTTGATAAATTCGCCGATTTCTGTGCCGAGTGCAATCGCGTATTCGGCGGGCGATGTCATAATCGGAATAATTTTCGCATTTGGGAAAAGGTATTGGATAAAGGGAATCTGCACTTCGATACTGTGCTCATAATTGTGCGCATCGGGATTTGATTTTGCGGTTTTGCTGTTTTTCAGAATCTCGGCCGCGAATTCTTCATCGATTTTAATTTTCCCCATCGGCGTCAGCCAACTGCCTTTGTCATAGACTGCCGCGGTCGAGCTGATATGGCTGTGTGTCGCGCCGAAGATGACAAACGTATCGACGGTTTGATTGACTTTCTGAATTGCCTTAAAAACCATCCCCGCAAGGTCTCCGCTGAAGACCCAGCCTGCGTGCGGAACGATGCCCGCGACGATTTTGTCTGGCAGCTTGCCTGTAATCGGCCTGTTTTCTGTGTAATATTCCAGTTCGGCTCGACATTCTTCTTCGCTGCCGGGATAAAACTGGTCGGCAACTATGGGTTTTCTGGCTGTCATAATTATTACTCCGCACTTGAAACTATTATTATAACCAATTATATTATACATAAGTTGTCATTCCCGCGAAAGCGGGAATCCACCTGTTTTTTACAAAGCAGAAATTTGTATTTATAATTAGTGTTTATTCGTGTTAATTCGTGGTTAATTCAGTTGTAGAATGCGGAAATAAGGAAAAATACAATGGCAAATAACAAGACGGTCGCGGTAGTAATGGGTTCAGATTCGGATATGCCTGTGATGAAGTCCTGCATTGATAAGCTGAAGGATTTCGGCATTGAGCCGGTAGTTCGTATTATTTCAGCTCACAGAACGCCTGACATTGCCGTCGAGTTTGCCGAGTCCGCCGCGAAGAACGGCATAAAGATTATCATTGCCGCCGCCGGTATGGCCGCTCATTTGGCCGGTGCTCTTGCCGCAAGGTCGGCACTGCCGATTATTGGCGTTCCGCTCGCCGCTGCCGAGGGCCCCGCGGGTATCGATGCGTTGTTAAGTACTGTTCAAATGCCGCCGGGCGTTCCCGTTGCTTCAATGGCGATTGGTAAAGCAGGCGCGACAAACGCTGCTGTTTTCGCAATTCAGATTCTCGCTCTCGCTGATGAAAAGATTGCGAAGAAGCTCGACGATTTCAGAAAAGCCCAAAGGCAAAAAGTTATCGAAAAAGATTCCGCAATGTAAATTCTACATTGCGTTAAAAAATTCCACTGCCATCTCGTTGAAAAACCTGATGGCATTTTTTTTATGCTTATTTTATCAGTGTAATCTGCGAAATCAGCGATTAAACATTTTAGAACGTCCAAAATGGTCGCCCCCAGCCAAAGTGGTTGTTGCGAAATAAACGTTGTAACTGCCGCGGATTACGAAAAAAACTCTCAAAAAAAGCATCCATAATGGTAACTCACAAGGTTGTGCTGGTTTTTGAGACGAAAATTTTTACATTTCATAAGTCTTTGTGTTTAAAAGAGATAAAAAATTTTAAAAATTGTTTTCCGCTCTGGCACGCACGTTGCTTTAGTAGTAAGTCGAGGGCGGAAAGAAGTCGCTTTGAGAAAGAAGGTTGCTATGCTCGCCCTTGTAAAGGCAAACGTTTTGGTTTTGGGATGTGAAGGCAGAAACAACGCTTTAAAAGCCTTACCCATACGGGTGCTTTATAGTGAGACTGGTTTTGAAGCCGGTCGTTCTTTGAAAAATGAAAGTGTCGATGGTGTTATAAGTTTGTGGAAGCTGCCGGATGCACCGGCTGGAAAGTTCCTGCGAAACCTGCGATTGGCGAAACCTTATTTGCCTGTTATCGCTCTGGTTGATTCAAACAATATTGAACAGGAAATTTCAGCAAGAAGCATTGGCGTAACAGCGGTTCTGAATGATGATGTTGATGATAACATTTTAAGGCGAACAGTTGTTGAAGTCCTCGGAATTGAAAGCACCAAAGAAATACAGAAACTCTGTGCTATTGCAGACGATTAAGACCCGTCTGTCTTGACACGGGCCAAAGACCGAACAGTGATATGGACCCGGCTTGTCAGACCGCAAAGCACTTAGTTATAGGGAGGGAGCGTAGAGAAAAGAAACAATAACTTCTTCTCCTCCTCCAAAGGTGGGTTGTGACTGAACAGTGATAAATAGGTTGCGACCCTCCGGCGAGCAAGCATGACCTCGCGTCATGAGAACATAGGGCTCAGGAAGTTTTCTCCTCCTCCCAAATGAGATGGGCAGACTGGACAGTGATGAAAAGTCCGCCCAACTCGAGAGCAAACACGGTTTTACCGTGATAATTATAACGTCCGTTTGGATATGGGAAACCAGGCGGATCGCTCAAAAAGAGTTTTCTCCTCCTCCCAAATGAAGGGTTATGACTGGACAGTGATAGAAGGTTGTAACCCTTTAGATTTATAATCGTGGCAATGCCATGAAAGTTATAAAATATTTTCTCCTTACGGAGATTTGCACCGGCAGTGTTAGTGCCGGTTGATTTTCGGAAGCAATAGTCCTTGACTATATTGGAATAATCTGCTAATGAATGAAGCATCACCCAATGTAGGCCCCGGCCATAAGGTCACTGTTCGGTCTTAGGTCGGGGCCGGTTTTTTGCGCCGCATTTCAAAATCAAACATATTATCAGACCTTCACTAATCTTATTGCATTTCCGCACACTTCAGCCTAAAATTTATCCGTCTATTTTCAGGATATAATTATGAAAAACACTGAATTGGAAAAATATTCTTCAGCGTTCACATTGGCGGATATGGAAATTTTCGTTTTTCCGGAGCTGATGTATTCGCTGCTGCTGGCCAATATAATGAGTCCGCTCATCTGGAAGTGGCGGGAAGAAGACTGCTTCAAAAAACTCAATGGCAAAGACCCGTATAAAAAGCTGATGCGGCTGCGTCAGTTTATTATGGACGAGTTTGAGTTTAATCTCGACCTTGAAACATGGGGACTGACGAATAAAGATACGGAAACAAAAAGATTCGAAAAAATCCTTCCGCCGGAGCAAATAGCAAAGAGTAACGCGCTCTTCGGTTACGAGGGCGATTCATATTATTACGATGTCGATATTCGCAAGCACTTCGGCCTCGATAAATATACCACAGACATAATCCCGTATTGGAAAACTGAAACCGTCGAAGCGATGAACGCCTTTAAATATAAAAAAGGTTATAAGTCAGGCGCAGGCGAATGCGTTTCTCTTTCAACGCTTTATGCCGCCGCGGCGTTTATTGTCTGCGGCATTCCGCTTGAAGATATTTATATGGTTTTAACGCCTTTGCATTCGCAGAATTTTATCGACATAAACGAAGGCGTCATTACAAACAACAGAAGATTAGTAACAAAATCGATGTGGTTCAACGGCACCGAGCTTTCCAATAAAGCCCAGCGAGCCCTGCGCAACGAGCAGATAACTGTTGTCGCCCACACCACCGGCCTGATTCACTGCCTTTATAATGATGCGACGATTGACAAAAATATTTACACAGGCTTTAAAGATAAACTTTCAGGCTTTTTGAAAACCACTCTAACGCCCGCGACGATGGTCAATTTCCTCCGCGCAGAGTCGAGGTATAGAAAATATTTCCAGTTCTGCCGATTCTGCCATTCGAATATTCAGTTCATCAAAGCAGAGGAGCTTTTCACTTATGAGCATTTAAAGCCGGTAAAACTTACAGACTGCACGCACAAGCAGCTTTTAGAGGAAGTTTTCGATGGCGAATATTCAAGCGTACCGTTCCCCGGCCGAATCCGCTGCGACCAGTTTGCCGAGTTTATGCGAAAGAAAAATCCCGATATAGAAACCGAAAAGGGCAGGGAAGATATTGCCGCCGCGTTTGCCGAGTATATTCCCGATAGTAAAAAATTCGTCGCCGAACTGTACGACTTTTTACACATAGCCCCGCAACTGCCGGGCAATGATAAAACGTATATTTCAAACGAACCGATAAAAATCACACCCGATATGAGCAGGGAACAGATTATAGATTATCTTAAAAATATGAGAGATAAAAATGTTACTGCCGATTTAGCGTTCTACGCATACCGCGATATGACAACTTGTGATTGGCAGCCGTTTATCAAATCAGCGATAGAGCGCAGCCCCGTTTCGATAGAGAGGACAAAAGATAAATCGATAGATGAGTGTTACGATTGGCTGCAAAGTATGCCGAACGAATCTATTTATGACGGCCAAAGATTAGCACAACCGGATGAGGTTGCGAATTTTGAAAGAGCCGATGGCATTGAAAAAGCGATTACGCTTGCGAATATTATTCATAAACGCAATCCGTCCCAGCAAATTGAAATTGAGATTGAGAATGATAATGTTACGATTGGAAAATATAAATTTGAATCATCGAAAGGGTTTACGAAAACAATAAATTGTTAGCCGTGTCATTCCCGCGCAGGCGGGAATCCACGTCGTTTAGCCCTGCCGTCACCACGGCAGGGTTCATTAAAACACGCGGTTTTACTAAATAAGGATGAGCAAATGAAATACAGTGTGTCAAGTAGAGACCAGTATAAAGCATATCTTTTACATATCAAACCGAGAAAGGTTTACGCTGTTTTGGGAATGGTTTTTATGCTGATAGCATTATTTGTGATTTATTTAGAGTTATCACGAAAAGGTTTCGGAAAGACGTCATTGTCTATGATTGTTGCTGCGATTTATGTTTTGTTTTCTATTTATATTTGGCCAATGTATTCGATGAATAAGTTGGGAAAACAAACAAAGTTAAAGGGTGGTGAAATAGACCTGTTTTTGGATAAGGATTTTTTTACAAGATCCACAGAGATGTCTAATGCTAAGATGCTTTATAAAGATATTTTTAAGTTGAAGAAAAATAAAAACTATCTTTTGATATATATCAATGATGGTCTTTATATAATATTACCCAAGCGGAACAGTGAATTGCAGGATGCCGCAAAACAGATTGAAGAAAATTTTACAAAAAATTCATAATTGGCTTAAAACTCTTACATTATGACAAGCACAAACAGAAAGTTTTATATCGCCGGCACGATTTTTACGCTCCTTTCGCTTTTCAGCGGCGTGCCGGGTCCGTTGATTATTAAGTACATTGCGCCGTATATGGATTTTTGGACGCAGAATTTCCTGCGCTATGTCGCGGCTGTTTTGACTATGCTGCCGTTTGTGTTGTTTTCTTCAGAAAGACATATCTATTCAAAAAACCTTTGGCGAAAGGCATTGATAATTGCCATTATAAATATTTTTATGCAGTGCTGCTGGGGTTCGGCGTTTTATTATATCAATCCTGCGTTTGTTACGCTTCTGTCGAAATCGTCTGTGCTTTGGACTGTAAGTATAGCTATGATATTTTTTATTGACGAACGGCCGTTGCTGAAAAGTCCCGCATTCTGGGCATCTTTTATAATTGTGATTATTGGTATCATCGGCGTTACATTTTTCAAACAGGATTTTTCGACAAAGGCATCTGCGATAGGAATTGTTTTAACGTTGGGCTTTGCGATTAGCTGGGCGGTTTATACAATCGCGATAAAGGTGCTTCTCAAGAACGAGGATTCGACCGCGAGTTTCGCGGTAGTTTCCGTTTACACTGCGATAGGCCTTGGCATTTTGGCTTTCTGGTTCGGCAAACCTTCGCAATGCACCGGCTTTTCGCCATTTATCTGGTTCTTGTTAATCTTAAGTTCGTTGACAAGTATTACGACCTCACATATCACATTTTACGCATCGATAAAAAGAATTGGCTCGACTATTCCAACGCTGGTTGTGCTTGCCCAGCCGTTTCTTGTGCTGCTGGTTTCCGGCCCGTTGTTTGGCGAACGCCTGATTGCCCCGCAGTGGTTTTTCGGAATATTACTTATTGTCGGCGCTGCACTTGCAATAAGATCGCAGGGTAGCTTGAAAAATGACTCCTGACACCGTTTTTCCGTTTTTGTCTAACGCTAACATCTTTTTTTACCTTTTTTGAAAAAATCTTCTTGAACTTCCGAATTCGTATGTTACTATGTGAGTACGTTATCACATAGTCATATAAAGGTAAGGTATAAATGGATAGAAAACATAAAAAACTGGTTTATGAAAAACAGGCTGAAATCTTGAAGGCTCTTGCGCATCCGGTTCGTATCGCGATACTTGATTTTCTAAAAGATGGCGAACAATGTGTCTGTTACATAGCCGAGTATGTCGCGTCAGAACGTTCGAATGTTTCAAAGCATCTTTCAATACTGGAGTCCTGTGGAATTCTTGAATCCCGCAAGGAAGGTTTGAATATGATTTATAGCTTAAAGGCTAAATGTATTATGGAATTTTTCCATTGCATAACGAATTGTCTCAAACAGGAAGCGAAAGATAGTGAAAAGCTTTTGAAGGTATTATGAAGTCTAAATTTTTCAAATGGCTGTTGTTGCCAATCCTCGGAATTGTTCTTTGGTGGCTTGTTTATTCGAACCTCGCAGCCTTTGCGAAGTGGTTTACATATTCACTGCTGAAAATGGAGCAGGGGCATCTCGCTTCGGCGGTTGAATTTTTCGTATTCGAAGCGCCAAAGGTATTGATGCTGCTTGTGATAGTTGTGTTTGGCGTCGGCATTGTCCGTTCTTTTTTCACGCCTGAAAAAACGCGGGCTATTTTAAGTTCTCACAGTGAATTTATTGGAAACATTCTCGCCGCATTGCTCGGCATTGTTACGCCGTTTTGCACATGTTCTGCGGTTCCTTTGTTTGTTGGTTTTGTTACCGCCGGCGTTCCGCTTGGCGTTACATTTTCATTTTTGATTTCAGCGCCGATGATAAATGAGATTGCACTGGTTTTGCTTTTCGGTATGTTCGGCTGGAAAGTCGCGGCGTTGTATGTGGGAGTTGGGCTGACTATTGCGATTATCGCCGGCTGGATTCTCGGCAGATTGCACATGGAAAAACACATTGAAAAATGGGTATTTGAAACTCAAGTTGGCGAAAATTCCGCTGACACGGCAATGACATGGCAGGACAGGATTAATTATGGATTGCACGCGGTGCGCGACATTGTTTCAAAAGTATGGATTTACGTAATTTTAGGTATCGCTGTTGGCGCAGGCATTCACGGCTATGTTCCGCAGGATTTTATGGCATCGTTTATGGGCAAAGGCGCGTGGTGGTCTGTGCCGCTTGCGGTGTTGTTTGGTGTGCCGATGTATTCGAACGCGGCCGGTATTATTCCGATTGTAAAAGCGCTTTTGGAAAAAGGCGCAGCGTTGGGAACGGTGCTTGCGTTTATGATGGCGGTGATTGGTCTTTCATTGCCCGAAGCGATTATTTTACGAAATATTTTAAAACCGAAACTTGTAATTACATTCTTCGCCATCGTTGCGTTTGGAATTATGATTGTTGGTTATATTTTCAATTTAGTTTTTTAGGTTTGGAATGAAAAAGCTGAAAATACTTTTTCTTTGCACGGGCAACTCCTGTCGCAGCCAGATGGCCGAGGGATGGACACGGCATTTGAAGGGCGAGGTTATTGAGCCGTATTCAGCCGGTATTGAAACCCACGGCTTGAATCCAAACGCTGTTAAGGTTATGGCCGAGGTCGGTGTGGATATTTCAGCTCATCATTCAAAGCACGTCGATGAGTTAAAGGATATTGATTTTGATTATGTGATTACGGTTTGCGATAACGCACACGAAAGCTGCCCGATGTTTGCGCGTAAGACTAAAATTTTGCACGTTGGTTTCGATGACCCGCCAAGACTCGCAAAGACCGCCAAAACAGAGCAGCAGGCTTTGGATATTTATAGACGTGTTCGTGACGAAATAAAGCAGTTTGTTGAAAGATTGCCGGACAATTTGGAATAAAGCATAAATTATTTTTGAAGTATTTTTAACTGATAGTTAAGAATAATATTACTATTTAGGAGTCAAAGCTAATGGAAAAAGAAAAAAAGAAAAAAGGCATATTGAAAACAATTTTTGAATCTATGACCAAGACGGGCGGATGCTGCGGTGGCGGCGGAGATTGCTGCGGTTCTTCAAAGGAAGATGATAAAAAAACGAGTGAGAAAAAGAGTTCATCCGATGAAAAAAAATGATAATGCTGCCAAATACAGGGAAATAGCGGTACTTAGCATAGTTCCTTGTGCAGTCGGCGTTTTAATTGCGGCCAGTTGGGCATTGGCACATTGGGAAATATGTCCAAATTTTCTGAACGCGGGCTTAGCCCTTTTTGCTACTCTGTTCGGCGGGTATCTGCGATTCGTTACCGGCTTCAAAGATATTTTCAAACGGAAGATAACTGTCAATGTATTTGTAACTGTCGCTCTTATTGCCACTATTGCAGTTGGTGAGTTTCGGGCAGCAGCGGTCATCGTGTTTATTATGGCAGTAGCGGGTGCGCTTGAGTCTTATACTCTTGACAAAACTCGCAGAAGCATAAGAAACCTGCTGGATCTTACGCCCAAAACAGCAATGATACGCCGCGATAATGACGAAGTTAATATTCCTGTCAGCGAAATCCAAATTGGTGATATTGCGGTTGTCAGACCCGGAGGTCGAATTCCTGTCGATGGTATTGTGATAGCAGGCCAAAGCAGCGTCAATCAAGCTCCCATTACGGGTGAGTCAATGCCTGTTGAAAAGTTTAAGGGCAGCGAAGTATATGGCGGGACTCTGAATGAGACAGGCCGACTTGAAATTAAAACTACAAAGATTGGCAACGATACTACACTTGCCCGAATCGTTCATCTTGTAGAACAAGCTCAAGGGACAAAGGCTCCAATTCAAAATCTTGCCGACCGTTTCACAACATGGTTTTTGCCTGCGGTACTGGTCTTGGCAATCATAGCCTTCTTAATATCCGGTAATGTCAAAGTTGCCGTTTCGGTTCTTTTAGTTGCCTGTCCATGTGCTTTTGCGATTGCTACCCCAACGGCAGTAACTGCCGGCATATCTAATATGGCTCGCCATGCTGTTCTTATTAAAGGCGGGATATTTCTGGAGCTTGCTCAAAAAATAGATGTCCTTCTTGTAGATAAGACCGGCACGTTTACCTTTGGAAAACCGAAAGTGGTCGATGTGATTGCTTTCGAAGACATATCAGAAGAAGATGTTCTCCGTTTGGCTGCGATAGCTGAAAAGTATTCAGAACATCCATTGGCCAGGTCTGTTATGGCTCGTGCAAAGGAGTGCGGCATTATTGTTCCTGACCCCAATGATTTCAACATTGAAGTTGGAATGGGGGTTACTGCCCGATTAGATGGTAAGGAAATTTTAGTTGGCAATAATAATTTCTTGAAAGACAAAGGTGTTTGTGTTGCCGAGCATATCGAATATGCGATTTCGGAGCAAACCGAGCTGGGCAGAAAAACTGTTCTTGTAGCCCATGATATGAAACCGGTTGGCTTGATTGCTATTGCTGACGAGATTCGACCCCAGACTACCCGTGCTATTGCATCCCTGAAAGCCATGGGCATTAAAAAAATCATTATGCTTACCGGAGACAATCAAAGGGTTGCTAAATCTGTCGCAGAAGAAATCGGCGTTGATGATTTTCAGGCCGAGCTTCTTCCGGAACATAAATTGCAATATGTGGAAAAATTGCAGAAACAGGGAAATGTTGTCGGAATGATTGGCGATGGCATAAATGATGCACCGGCATTAGCCTTGGCCGATGTTGGCATTGCGATGGGTGCAGCGGGAACCGATGTGGCTGTTGAAACAGCAGATATAACTTTGATGAATGATGATTTATCCCAGGTTGTAAATTTCATGGATATGTCAAAGAAGGTTTTAAGGCGTATTAAACTCAATATCTTCTTTTCTATGTTCTACAATATAATCGGTTTTATTCTTGCCGGTTTTGGGATGCTTACGCCTATAGTAGCGGTTCTCTTTCAGGAAGCGGGTTGTATTACCGTAGTATTCAGTTCGACACTGCTATTGTGGGCAAAAACGGAATCTCTGCAAAAAAACAATGTTTCACAGTGTGTATAAATGTTGATAACAATAAAATAAATGAAAGGAAAATAGATGACAGAAATAAAATCAGATTGTGGGCCGGGATGTAATTGTGGTAAACCGTCGGGAAACAACAAACTAAAAGCAGTGATTTGTATTGTCGTGCTTTTGGCGGTATGCGGAATTTTCGTTTATAAAGCAAAGAATGGAAAACAGACGGCTCCAGTTAATCCAACGACAACCGCGTTTGTCTCTCCTGTTGCAAAAGAAGTAAATGAGCAGAATTCCGTAGCCTCTGCTGTCGATAAACAGGAACCTGTAGTTAAAGCGGTCGAGGACAATAATAAAGTGGGCGTGTTTCTGGATTCACTTGCAACACTAAACAAAGTAGCTATGAATCAAGATGCTGTCTTTATTTTTGTTCCAGCAAAAAATACCGACATAGTTTCCAAGGCAACTTTCGATGCAATAACATCAGCAGAGAAAATTATAGAAGCTAAGGGAGCTAAGCTTGGTTTATATACTTTACAATCAAATTCCCCAGAATACGAAAATATAGCTGCTCAATTGGCATTACCCGGCATGCTGGTAATGAGTAAAGGCAAGGGTGTGGGAACTGTATCAGGAGGAATAACAGAAGAGAAAATTTTACAGGCTTATGTTGCTTCCTCCCAAGCCGGAGGCTGTGGCCCATCAGGTTGCGGACCTTCATCTTCAGGTTGCAGTCCTTCAGCACCATTAGGTCCCAGAGTTCGGTAAGGATATTATAATGCTTGAATATATTACAAATACATTGCAGCAAGTTGCCTCTCAACCGATTGGACTTGTTTTTGCTCTTATTCTTGGAACAGTCAGTGCTGCAACAAGTGCCTGCTGTACGTTACCGGCGTTGGGAATTTTGCTTGGCTATTCCGGCACCCAGGCAAATGACACCAGAAAGACAGCGGTAAAAACCGCTTTGCTCTTCACATTAGGAACGATTATTTCCCTGATGATTATTGGAGGTCTCGCGGGTTTCGTAGGTCAGATGGCTCAAAACACTTTGGGACGATATTGGAAAGTCTTTGCGGGTGTAGTAGCCGTTTTTCTTGGATTGGCAGCTCTTAACCTTTTGCCTTTTAAACTTTCGTTTGGCAAGTTTGAAGGTGTCAAAAGCAGGATGGGGAAATCTGGTGTGATATTAACAGGCCTTATATTAGGCGGCATTGTTGCTGCCAGTTCTCTGCCGTGCAATCCGGGCATTTTCATTGTGATTGGAGCGGCGATTCTGCAAGGGAAAGTCTTCTGGGCAATGCTAATGCTGGCGATGTTTGCCATTGGTTTCAGCCTGCCGCTCGGAGCGGTGCTGCTTGGAATTTCGTTAAGCAAAGTCAGCCTTGCTGCCAAAGGTGCTGATGCGGCGATTCGATGGATTGCAGGAGCGGTTCTTGTTATTGCGGGATTTTATTTTTTGATTACTTTTTGAGAAATGTTAATAATAATAAATAAGCATTTAAAATTTTGAGGTAATAATATGACTGGTGATTCAAATGAAAAAATAAGAGAAACGGTTCGAAAAGGTTATGGCGAAATTGCCAAAGGAAATTCAGGCTGCTGCGGCAGTTCAAAATCTTCCCAACAGCTTGCAGAAGGAATAGGATATACAAAAGACGAGCTTGCGATTCTGCCCGACGGTGCAAATATGGGTCTTTCGTGCGGCAATCCTACTGCTGTCGCAAATCTCAAAGCAGGGCAGGTAGTCCTCGATTTAGGCAGCGGCGGCGGTTTTGATGTTTTCATCGCAGCTAAAAAAGTCGGAGCACAGGGGAAATCAATCGGCGTTGATATGACGCCGGATATGTTAAGCAAAGCAAGAACGGGCATTTCAAAGTTCAGTGAAAAAATAGGTCTTAACAATGTGGAATTCAGACTTGGCGAAATTGAGCATCTGCCCGTTGCAGACAGCAGTGTTGATATTATTATTTCTAATTGTGTGATAAATCTTTCGCCCGCAAAGCAGCAGGTCTGGAATGAAATTGCCAGAGTTTTAAAACCCGGCGGTAAAGCATGTGTTTCTGATTTGGCTTTAAAAGAACATTTGCCAAAAGAGGTTTTGGAATCAGCCTCGGCGTTAGTCGGCTGTGTCGCAGGTGCGGTACTTATTGATGATACAATTAAAATGGCTCAAAATGCCGGTCTTACAAATATTACAACGGAAGAAAAAAAATATAATTTTGATGTTCTGGAAGATTGCAGCGACCCGCTATATAAAGAAGTTAAAAAAATAATGCCGGAAGGTAAAAAAATCGGTGATTACATCGTGAGTATTAATGTGGTTGCTGAAAAACCTTCAGAGGCAATTTCTGACAAGCACAAAGAATTGGTTGCTATCGGCGCATCGGTAACGGCGCATTGCCAGCCGTGTTTGGTTTATCATCTTGATAAGGCTAAGCAGACCGGCGCTGCGGACAGAGAAATCAAAATGGCGATTTCCATTGGCAAAGCCGTCCAAAAAGGCTCTAATGCTGCAATGGATGAGTTTATTGACCAGCAGGGACAATCCGTAAAATCGCACGAATCCATTTGTCGGCAGGAAACTAAAAAAGAATGTAAATCTTCTTGTTGTAAAGGATAAAAGGATTTTGATATGGCAGAAGAGAAAGCAAGAAATTTAGGTGTCTTTGAGCGCTACCTGACGTTATGGGTAGTTTTTTGTATTATCGGCGGTATTATTTTAGGCAAACTTGCTCCGGGTTTTGCAAAGTCTCTGGATGGTATGTCGATTTTTGTTAACGGTGCGCCGGTCGTTTCGATTCCAATTGCGATATGTCTTTTCTTTATGATGTATCCGATTATGGTCAAGATAGACTTTGCGGAAGTTCTCAAAGCCGGCAAAAGCATAAAACCTGTCGGGCTTACGTTATTTGTCAATTGGGCGATTAAGCCTTTCACAATGTATGCGATAGCTGTATTGTTTTTAGGGGTTTTATTTAAAGGTTTTATAGGTGCAGATGCCGTTGACCTGGTAAAAATGCCTTTTGGTTTGGATTTGCCTGTTGGCGCTATTTACGGCGTTGGTAAAGTCATTGAATCCGGCGGTGTAAAGATGCTGGAAGTTCCGCTTTGGCGAAGTTATCTTGCGGGTTGCATTCTGCTCGGTATTGCTCCATGTACAGCGATGGTTTTGGTCTGGGGCTATCTGGCGAAGGGCAACGACGGCCACACACTTATAATGGTTGCGATAAATTCTTTGACGATGTTGTTTTTTTACGGACCGCTGGGCGGTTTTCTGCTTGGCGTTGGCAAATTGCCTGTTCCCTGGCAGGCGTTAGTGCTTTCGATTGCGATTTATGTCGCGCTGCCGCTGGTTGCGGGTTTCATTTCGCGAAAATGGATTATAGCCGTAAAAGGACGGCAGTGGTTCAACGAAAAATTCCTGCATTTTCTTACGCCGATTACGATTATCGCATTGCTGATAACGCTTGTGCTTTTGTTTAGTTTCAAAGGCGAAACGATTATTAGCAATCCTCTTACTATTCTCTGGATTGCGGTTCCGCTGTTTATCCAGACGGTGCTTATTTTCGCGATTGGTTATTGGCTTTCAAAATTATGGAAATTTAAATACGCCGATGCCGCGCCGTCAGCGATGATTGGCGCATCGAATCATTTTGAGGTTGCGATAGCGACTGCGACAATGTTATTTGGCCTGTCGAGTGGTGCCGCTCTTGCGACTGTTGTAGGCGTTTTGATTGAAGTGCCGGTAATGCTGATGCTTGTTAAAATATGTTTGAGAACACAAAACTGGTTTAAGAAGGAAATATAAATGAAAAAAATTCAAATACTTGGAACGGGTTGTCCGAAGTGCAAAAAACTTGCTGAATGTGCTGAACAAGCGGCAAAAGAAATGGCTATTGAATACGAACTTGAGAAAGTAACACAGATTAAAGACATAATGAAGTTTGGCGTTATGACAACGCCTGCTCTTGTTGTTGACGGCAAAGTAAAAGTCACTGGCAACGTCCCGACAGTCGAACAAATAAAGGAGATGCTAAAATGATGAAGAATTTGTGGAAATTAATTGTTGTAGTTATTCTCGCCGCCGCTGTTATCGCTGTTGTTGTGCTGAAGAATAAAGAAAAGCAGTCGGAACCTGTTTCGATTGTTGGTACTAATCAGCAGCCTGTTGCAGAACCTAATCAGTCTGTGATTCCGGAATCAAATCAGCCTGCTGTTGCTGTGAAGCTGCCGAAACTTATCGACCTCGGTGCGGATAAATGTATTCCATGTAAAATGATGAAACCCGTACTTGATGAGTTGACAGTTGAATACAAGGGCAAACTGGATGTGATTTTTTATGATGTCTGGAAAGCTCCCGCTTATGGCGAAAAATACCACATCGAAATAATCCCGACGCAAATTTTCTTCGACCCGAATGAAAAAGAACTTTTCCGTCATCAGGGTTTCTTCTCGAAAGAAGAAATTTTAGCCAAGTGGAAAGAATTAGGCTTTGAAATAAAATAAAGGAAATTTATGAAAAAACTAATCAGAATTGCAGCAATCGTAATTATAGGTTTATCTTCGGTTATTTCAACGGCCGAACCTAACGCAATTATGGTAAGTGATAAATATCCAGACCTTGCGTTGGGATGTTTAACTTACGCCAAACTTGCTGAACTTCCAGCGGGGATACTTGTGAAATCCGATGATTTGACTATAAGTACTTCAGATATAGCCAAAGAGATTGAAAAAAATCCTAAAGAGATGCAAGAGCAGCTTAAAAAGAATGAATTCTTTTTAGCTGAGCAAATCGCCACTCTGAAAATTTTGACGGTGGTTGCCAAAAAGTATGCCGCTGACAGCAACACAGATGTAAAAAATAAGGCAGATAAAGAAATTATTCAGGCGTATTTTGACAATGTTGTAAAATCTGTCAGTGTGACCGATGCCGAAGTAAATCAATTTTACCAGGAAAACAAAGATGCCTGCGGCGGGGCAACTTTGGATGCGATGAAGGAGCAGATAAAACAATATGTTCTCGGCCAAAAACAGCAATTAGTTGTCACGGAGCATATAAAAACTCTTGGGAAGAAGCAAACCATAGAAGTTTCTTCGAGTTGGGTCGGTGCGCAGGCTGCGAGTATAAAAGATAATCCAGTCGATAAAGCCCGCGCCAGCGGAAACCCATCTGTTGTCGATTTTGGTGCAACAGGATGTCGTCCATGTGATATGATGACGCCGGTTCTGGCAAATCTCAAAGAAAAATACGCCGGCAAAGCCAACATCCTTTTTGTGCACGTTAAAGAAGAGGAAGTCCTTGCCAGCCGTTATGGTATTCAGAGTATTCCGGTACAGGTGTTTTTCGATAAAGACGGAAAAGAAGTTTTCAGACACACTGGTTTTTATCCCCAGGTTGACATAGAAAAGAAACTAACCGAAATGGGAGTCAAATTATAATGCAGGAGCTTTTTACACAACTGACAAACGCGGTTGAAAGCACAGCACTTATTGCTCTGGCCGCTTCATTTATCTGGGGTATTTTGAGCATTTTGTTGAGTCCCTGTCATCTTGCGAGCATTCCGCTGATTGTTGGCTTTATTGATGAGCAGGGCAAAATTTCAACCAAACGTGCGTTCTGGATTTCGTTTCTTTTCGCTGTCGGGATACTGATAACGATTGGAATTGTCGGTGCTGTTACCGCCGCTGCCGGACGAATGATGGGTAATGTCGGAAGGTACGGCAATTATTTTGTCGCTGCGATATTTTTTTTCGTCGGGCTTCATCTGCTTGATGTAATTCCAATGCCGTTTTCCGGCCCGGGGCGAATCGGTATGAAACAAAAAGGATTATTGGCTGCGCTGATTTTAGGCCTTGTTTTTGGTATCGCTCTGGGTCCCTGTACTTTCGCTTATATGGCGCCGATGTTGGCAGTTACATTTAAAGTAGCATCTACAAACATTGCGTATGGTATTATGCTTTTGGTTGCTTATGGTCTTGGCCATTGTTCAGTTATTGTATTGGCCGGAACATTTACGGAAGTTGTCCAGCGATATATGAACTGGAACGAAAAGTCAAAAGGGGCGGTAATTCTCAAAAAAATTTGCGGCATACTTGTACTTGCAGGCGGCCTGTATATGATTTATACTGCTGCTTAGTTTAATTTACTAAGGGCAGATATGCTTCAAAAATTCATTTATCTTGCACTTGCCGGGGCGGCCGGTACGCTGGCACGTTACTGGCTTAGCGGCCTTGTTCAGAAAAACATTTCGGTTGGATTCCCTTTTGGAACCGCTGCTGTAAATGTAATTGGTTGTCTGGTTTTTGGTCTGCTTTGGGCACTTTTAGAAAACAGGCTTTCCATTAGCGGCCAGATGCGAATAATTATTTTCGTCGGTTTTTTCGGGGCATTTACAACCTTCTCTTCATTTATGTTTGAGACTGCGCAGTTGCTTGATGAATCGCAGTGGTTCTGGGCTGCCGGAAACATAGTTCTGCAAAATACTCTTGGAATGATTGGTATGATAGCCGGTTTAGCCATCGGTAAATATATTTAATAGAAAGGATGATCATGAAATTACCATCCGAATCGGAGTTGTTGAGGATTTTTATTGGAGAAGCGGACAGATTTGATGGAAAGCCGCTTTATGAGGCAATAGTTAATCTTGCCAGAAAAAATAATATGGCCGGCGCTACTGTACTTCGCGGGCTGATGGGCTTTGGTGCAGACAGCCGCATGCATTCAGCGAAAATTTTAAGGCTTTCAGAAGATTTGCCCATCGTTATTGAAATTGTCGATGCTCCGGAAAAAATCGAATCGTTTTTGCCATATCTGGACGATATGATTAAGGAAGGAATGGTTACGTTGGAAACAATTAAGGTAATCGCATACAGATATAATACAAAAGATGGAAAATAATCGAAAATCCGCGATGAGATTTATCGTGCTGATGGGCTTGGTCAGCCTGTTGGCGGATATGACGTATGAATCCGCACGAAGCCTTGCCGGGCCATATCTTAATATTCTTGGCGCAAGCGCGGTTGCGGTTGGTTTTGCCGCCGGTGCGGGCGAACTCTTCGGCTACGGCCTGCGTTTCTTCTCCGGCCTTCTCACTGATAAAACACAGAAATATTGGACAATCACAATCATTGGTTATGTTATTAATATGCTTGCGGTGCCGTTACTGGCTTTAGCGAATCATTGGCCTTTGGCGGTTGGCTTGATGGTCGCCGAACGAATTGGCAAAGCGATTCGAAATCCCGCACGTGATGCGATGCTTTCAAGTGCGACATCTTCTGTCGGTCGAGGCTGGGGCTTTGCGATTCACGAAGCGATGGATCAAATCGGCGCGATGTTGGGACCGGTTATCGTGATGATTATCCTGGCGGTAACGAAAAATTCATACAAGCACGCTTACGCATTTCTTGCAATTCCGGCAGGCCTTGCGATTGCAGTTCTTATTTTGTCGCGTATCATTTATCCGCATCCGCAAAAATTAGAAAAAGATACACAGGTTACTGATGACGGCAAACTGCCGAAAGTATTCTGGTGGTATTTGGCTGCGGTTGGTTTGATTGCCGCAGGTTTTGCGGATTATCCTTTAGTCGCGTTTCATATTAAGCAAAACGCTATTTTTGATGACAAGTGGATTCCGCTGCTCTATGCAATCGCGATGGGTATCGATGGCGTAGCCGCTTTAATCTTCGGCAGATGGTACGACAAAGCCGGTATGCTCTCGCTTGCGGCGGCTGTGGTAATATCAGCGTTTTTCGCGATTTTCGCGTTCGCCTCTACACCTGTAATGATAATTATAGGCATTTGTTTATGGGGCATCGGAATGGGTGCGCAGGAATCTATTATCCGTGCGGTCGTCGCCGATATGGTGCCGAAATCCAAGCGCGGCACCGGATACGGCATTTTCAACGCCGGCTACGGAATATGCTGGTTTTTGGGCAGTATGGTGATTGGATTTTTATACGATGTTTCAATACCTCTGCTGATTGCCTTTTCAATGATTGCACAGTTGGCATCAGTTCCGCTGATATTTTTTGTGAAAAGACAATTTGTAAAAAACTGATATTTTTGCTATAATAATCAAATATTTTTAAGGATGATTGATGAAACTGACTTTTCACGGCGCAGCAGGCGAAGTTACCGGCTCATCTCACATTGTAACTATTAACGGTAAAAATATTCTTTTGGACTGCGGGCTGTTTCAGGGCAGAAGAAAAGAAGCGTTCGAGAAGAACAGACATTTTCTCATCGACCCCAAAACCATCGATGTTATGCTGCTCTCGCACGCCCACATGGACCATAGCGGCAACATCCCAACCCTTGTAAAAAAAGGTTTCAGGGGCAAAATTTTCTGTACGGACGCTACTGCCGACTTGTGCAAAGTAATGCTCCAGGACTGCGCTCGCATTCAGGTTCACGATATCGAATTCGTAAACAAGAAACGTATAAGGGCAGGCAAGAATCCTTTCGAGCCGTTATATACGCCAGACGATGCGACAAGAGCGATTGAACATCTCGTCTCGCAGCCTTATTCCAAACCGTTCAAAATCTTCGATAATGTCGAAGTTACTTTCCACGATGCCGGCCATATCATCGGCTCGGCTTTCACGGAAATCAATTACAGCGAGAATGGCTCCGGCATAAAAAAACTTATGTTCACCGGTGATATTGGCAGACGTGATATTCCGATTCTCAAAGACCCGGTTACTATTAAAGACATCGATTATTTAATTACCGAAAGCACCTACGGCGACCGCCTGCATCCGCCTGCCGCTGATGCAAAGGCAGAGCTGAAAAAAGTCGTTGATACGATTTGCCAGACGAAAGGCAAAATTATAATTCCTGCGTTTAGCGTCGGAAGAACACAATATCTTGTTTATATGCTTAATAAGCTTTATACCGAAGGGCAGATAAAATCGATTCCGATTTATGTCGATTCGCCGCTGTCGAGCGCCGCTACGGCAGTTTACAGCAAGCACAGAGAATGCTGGGACGCCGCGGCGGTGGAGTTTCTCATCAACGACAAAAAGCCGTTTGATTTCGAGAATATGCACTACACCGAAAGCGTCGTCGAATCAATGGCATTAAACGCGATGAACGGCCCGATGATTATTATCTCCGCATCTGGAATGTGTGAAGCGGGCAGAATCCTGCACCATCTGCGGAATAATATTGAAGACCCGAAAAATATCGTGCTGATTGTCGGCTATATGGCTGAAAACACTCTCGGCAGAAGAATCGCAGAACATCAAAGGGACGTGAAGATTTTCGGTAATTTCGTTTCGCTTCGTGCGAAGGTAATTGAGATAGCCGCGTTAAGTGCGCACGCTGATGAAGCTGAAATGCTCGAGTATTTCCATTCGTGCGGTCCATCGCATATCCGGCACGCGTTCTGTGTTCACGGCGAACAAAACGCTCTCGACCACTTCTCGAAGAGTCTGCTTGCGTCAGGTATGCAAAACGTCAGCGTTCCGACACCAGGCCAGGTTTTCGATCTGTAAAAACTTTACCAACCTCAAAAAAAATGCCGAAGGTGGGAATTGAACCCACACCCTCTTGCGAGGACAGGATTTTGAATCCTGCGCGTCTGCCAGTTCCGCCACTTCGGCATGTCATTCTTTAATTTTTCAAAGGGTTATCTTTTATTATAAAACAGTCAAATTGTCAATCAATAATCAAGAAAAACAATGTTTTCCGGAGTTGCAACTACGTCTTTTTTCCCCTGACCGAGAATGGCCTTGATTTCGCTGCTGTGCCGGCCGGCTATTTTCTTTAAATCTTCATCGCTGAAATTTACCACCGCTTTGGCTGTTTCGTTGAGCATAACCACATCGCCTGGCTCAAAATTGCCGCTGACGGCTTTTACCCCCTTTGGCAGCAGGGATTTATTTTTCTTTATCGCCTCGGCAGCGCCGTTATCGATAGTGATTTTTCCCTTTGCTGTGCTGTTTAAAATCCAGCGGAGCCGGTTATCGAGTTTTCGCTTCGGCATAAAGACTGTGCCGATGTCTTCGCCTGCGATAATTTTCGTGATTACGTTTTTCGTCTGACCGTTTGCCAGCACGATTCGACAGCCTGCGTTTGATGCGATTTTCACCGCTTCGATTTTTGTTTTCATTCCGCCAGTGGCGAATTTACTGCCTTTTGCCCCGGCACTTTTCAGTATCTCCGGCGTAATTTCATAAACGACTTTCACAAGTTGTGCGTCGTCGTGTTCTTTCGGATTTTTGTCGTACAGACCGTCGATATCCGTAAGAATTATCAAAACATCCGCATCAAGTTTACTTGCGACAAGTGCGCTCAATTTGTCGTTGTCGCCGAATGCCGAACCGATTTCGTCGGTCGCTACGCAGTCGTTTTCATTGAGAATCGGAACAACACCGAGTTTTAAAAGAGTCTCGATGGAATTTTTCAGATGCAGATATGTTTTCCGGTTGTTTAGTACTTCAGTGGTCAAAAGAACCTGTGCGCACGTAAGGCCGAATTTGTCGAAGGCCTTTCTGTACTCGCTCATAAGCAAAGGCTGACCAACCGCTGCGCACGCCTGACGCATTTCGATATCGGTAACTGCCTCGGTGATTTTGAGTTTCCCCGCTCCCATACCAATAGCGCCGGAGGTGATTATAACAGCTTCTTTGCCCAATTTGGCAAGCTCGGCGATTTGCTTGGCGACAGAGAGAATATAGCTGCTGTTGACGCCGCCGTTTTTGCTCAACGTGCTTGTGCCGATTTTAACGATTATTAATTTGGAATTAGTAAAATTTCTCATTACAAATGAAATTCTGTTTTCAATTTTTTATGTGTGAACTGTTTTGCGTTTTCGCCTGTATAATCGGCGACGATTTGTCCGCTGCCGACGAGTTTCCATTTATATATGACGAGCCCTTCTAGTCCAACCGGCCCGCGAGCGTGAATTTTATTTGTGCTGATGCCGACTTCTGCGCCAAGGCCGTAACGGTAGCCGTCACTGAATCTCGTACTGGCGTTCAAAATTACGTTCGCCGAATCGACAAGCTGCATAAACTCGGCCGCGACAGTCCTGCTCTGTGTAATAATCGCGTCGGTGTGGTGCGAACCATAGGTATTAATGTGGTCGATAGCCTCATCAATGGATTCGACAACTCTGATAGAAATAATTTCCGCAAGATATTCTGTTGCCCAGTCTTTTTCGTCCGCTGGTTTTACGTTGATGATTGCCCGTGTCTTTTCGCAGCCGCGAATCTCTGTACCTTTTGCCTCAAGAGCTTCTTTCACCATCGGCAGAAATTTATTTGCGACGTTTTTATGGACAAGAAGCGTCTCGGCGGAATTGCACACAGCGGCGTATTGCGTCTTTGCGTCAACTGTAATTTTTACTGCCATTTCGATGTCTGCCTGCTCATCAACATAAACATGACAAATGCCGTCTGCGTGTCCCATCACAGGAATATTCGTATTGTCCATAATATATTTGACGAACTGATTTGAGCCTCGCGGTATCAGCAGGTCGATATATTTATCGAGTTTCAGGATTGCCTGCACATCTTCGCGTGTCTGCAAAATCTGAATCCAGTTTTCAGGAATGCCCGCCTTAACGCTGGCTTTATTGATTATTTCATAAAGTCTTTGATTTGTATTTGCAGCTTCAATGCCGCCTTTTAATATCACGGCGTTTCCGCTTTTCAGACACAAAGTTGAAATCTGCACAAGCGCATCCGGCCTTGACTCGAAAATCACGCCGATGACGCCGATAGGACAGCTAACCTTGTATAAGTCGAGACCTTTATCCATCTGCATAGCGTATAGAGTTTTGCCGGAAGGGTCTTCGAGTTCAATAAGACTTTCGACACCGTGGCAGACTTCTTTGATTTTACCTTCGTCAAATTTAAGTCTTTTCAGCAGGGCAGGTGATATGTTTTCTTTTGTCGCTTTTTCGACATCGATTTTATTTGCTGCGATGATGTCGTCAGTATGGCGTTCGATGGCAGATGCAATCGCTTTAAGCGCATTATTTTTCCGTTTCGAGTCAACCGCCGCCAGGCGGGTAGACGTCTTTTTCGCAGAACTTGCAAGTGTCGTTAAATCCATACCTTAACCTTTTTTAACTTTAAGTAGGGTGGGCTTTAGCCCACGCGGAAAGCTCATGAAAACCGACATTTTAACAATGAAACCATAAATAAACAATAATTTTACTCTTTTACAGACGTAAAAGTATCCATAGCCACCTTTATAATTGGCAGGAATGTAGTTCATCGGCTAAAATACCGCTTTGGTTATTTGAAATTTCAAATCAGTACTGTCCCATTATAAGTTGAATAAGGACAGTTGGTTATAGTTTTGTTGCTCTTTAAAATCATAATAATTTTCCGTAAGTGCTTGTTTTAGCGGTGTTTTCTCGAAAAGTAGGACACTTATAATTTGGAGTAT
>JAJFVK010000016.1 GCA_021371795.1 Planctomycetaceae bacterium
GTCGTCAGCTCGTGCCGTGAGGTGTTGGGTTAAGTCCCGCAACGAGCGCAACCCCTACTGTCAGTTACTAACAGGTAAAGCTGAGGACTCTGGCGGAACTGCCGGTGACAAACCGGAGGAAGGTGGGGATGACGTCAAGTCCTCATGGCCTTTATGACTAGGGCTGCACACGTCCTACAATGGCACATACAAAGCGATGCAAACTCGTGAGAGCAAGCCAATCGCAAAAAATGTGCCCCAGTTCGGATTGCAGGCTGCAACTCGCCTGCATGAAGCCGGAATCGCTAGTAATCGCGGGTCAGCATACCGCGGTGAATGTGTTCCTGAGCCTTGTACACACCGCCCGTCAAGTGATGGAAGCCGGAAATACCCAAAGTCAGTTTGCAAACCAGCAATGGATGCGACTGCCTACGGTAGGTTCGGTGACTGGCACTAAGTCGTAACAAGGTAGCCGTAGGGGAACCTGCGGCTGGATCACCTCCTTTCTAAAGGAATTTAGTTTCTCGTCTTCGGACGAGACTAAAGTCAGACATTTTCGCTGTAGCGGTATAACTGTTTTCGATATTAAAAGCCCGTTCGAAAGAGCGGGCTTTTTTTGTGCGCTTTTATTTTTTTTTGGATTTTAATCACTGTTGCAAATATAATATACGGCGGAGGCAATATATGGCTCAATTAGGAATTACATTACCGCAAAAAAACATAGAGGAATTCTGTCTCAAGTGGAAAGTTTTGGAAATGTCGCTTTTTGGCTCGGTTCTGTCAAAAAGTTTTCGACCGGACAGCGATATTGATTTGCTTGTCAGCTTTAAGGATGATGCAGGCTGGAGCTTGTTTGATTTCGTCGATATGATTGACGAATTAAAAATAATTTTTGGGCGAAAAGTGGACTTGGTTGAAAAGGATACTTTGAAAAATCCATTTCGCAGACAATCGATACTTGCTTCCAACAGGGTGATATATGCGGCCTGACGAAAGAAACGCAGCCTATTTATGGGATATGCTTGATGCGGCACAAACAGCCCAGATGCTTATTGATGGTATGGATTTCATTAAATATTCAAATGACCGCAGGACGCAACTGGCTGTTGAACGGACTTTAGAGGTTATCGGGGAAGCGGCGAGAAGAGTCTCTGACGATTTTCGTAATGCTCATCCAGAAAACCCTTGGCGGCAAATTATAGGCCAGCGCAATATTCTGATTCACGAATATGGCGAAATAAAACAGGAAAGAATCTATAAGGTGGCAAAGGAAAATATTCCGCAACTCATCAAGTTTTTGAAAATGTTTGTTTAAATTTAATGCCCCTGTCGGAATATCGGGCTTCAACAAAGAAGCCATATAGTTTTATTATCTTTTTGCTTTTCTCCTATAGTACCCTTTAACATAAGTTCCATCTTTGCGATAATAGCCATTAACATACACTTTGTCAGACGTATAATTATTTTCAGATGTTTCGTATTTCTCTGTGGCGGGTGCAGGTGAAACAATATCAGGTGATGTATTTGAATCTCCGGATGCAGGGCGATTGATTGGAGGATTGGTTTTGACAATCGTATTAGGTGCGGGACTATAAGAATTATTCTCTAATTTCCAAAGACCCTTTGGGGTTTTTGAAGCGATGCTTTCAAATGACTGGAATTTCGCCATATATTTGAAAGGCAATCTGGTGTAACATTTTCCATATCCCTGACGTATGATTTCCTCATTTATGAAAAGGCCGTCAGGATATCGATATAAATAAACAAAAGAATTGTCATATCCGGCGCTGCTGTTTTGATTTGGTTCACGTTCGATATACACAGTTTCGCCAAGCAGTAAATTTCTTAAATAGATGGCAGCTATTTTGGAATATGAGTCGCCTGATTCAGGAACAACTATACCGATTAAGCTTAATGTGCTATTGGCATCAATTTTAATCGTGCATCCATCGATCACAGATGTTACACGACCCAAGGAGGTTTTTTCTAGTTTTTTTTGCTGATATGCATTCGGCTCTATGATATTGGTTTTTTTGTGTATAGATATTTCAATAAGTGAGTTCGCCTCTTCCGGCGTACAGTTGCCTATAGATTTTAAAATTTCCCTGGTTTTGGCCTCACCATATTCATTATAAATATTGGAAACATCATTTAATGTGTAAGCCTTGACCTCGGTTAAACAAATGTAAAACAAGAAAATGAATGCCAACCAACATATTACGTTCTTCATTTCATACTCCTTCTTATATAATATTTTGATTAAGATTTTATTTCCATTTCTTTTGCCATTTTGGCAATTTGTTCAAAACTTTCTGCGGGCGGTAAGTGTACCAGCCATAGCCAATGCGACGCTCTCTGTCAACCTCGGCCATAGTCTCCAAAATTTCGCCGTTGCGGTTTGAGAAAAACGGCTTATGTGTTTTCAACTGGTAATATCTCGCCCATATAGCCGGTGCGTTTGCGTCTTTCACCACAACCTTATCTTTATTTGTTTTACTCGTTCGCGACTCAAATTTTACTTCCGTCGAATTAATTTCCTCAACCCTTATTCCGTAAATCTTCGATTCTTCAAACCATTTTGCCGCCGATTCAACGGCGTTAATAATTTCAGGACTCGGATTACCAAGGCTCATCAGAAAAAGCGTAATTTCCGCACCCTCGTCATTGCAAATACTCGGCAGCTCGTACGCGCGTGCTTTTGCCGGCAAAAAAGTTATCTCGTCGTGCTGCTGACACCAACTCAACAATCTGCCGTCCTCTCTTATCTGACATTTCAATATGCACTCTATACCTTTATCGAACGCGATTTTAATTTTCTCCATCCGCGGCAAGTCAACAAAAGCAAAATATGATTTGTTATCCAAAATTTCCTTGAGCATACTCATTATGCCAATCATCGCGCCATCGTTAAAAGTAATGTGCTTTGTGTATTTGTCTTCGAGCGGATAAAACTGCGGCCAGCCGCCGTTGGCGTACTGCGCGGCGAGCGTAAAATCAATCCCACGCAAAGCGGCATCTTTGTACTTTTCATCTTTGATTTTTTCGTAAGTCTGTGCCAGATATTTGATTTGCGAAAAGGTCGTGCCGTTGTCGAAAGTCGTGTGCGCAAGATTTTTTGAGTTGAGAATCTGCTCTTTTTGCGCATCTGTCAATATCGCCCGCATATCGTAATTTTTCGGCCAGCCGCCGTTGCTGTGCTGGTAGAGCAGAATATTGTCGGCGATTTCTTTTGTTTGGCTTTCGCTGTATCGCGATTGATTCGGCTTTGGATTGACGATGTTGGCTTTTTCAGAAACATCATACCAGTGATGACTGCTGTCCTTAAAATCGTTGATGTCGTTTTATTCACATCGGCATTTGCGTAAAACGCCGCAATTAACAAGACAATTGCGCACGAAGATATTTTTTCTATCTCTAACATACCCTTCTTCCTTCAATGAAAAATTTATCTAAATTTTTTTATGAATAAAGCTGGACTTGAACCAATTGAAATTTAGAAAAAGATGCAGTCCCATAAGGCAAAGCAAAACTATGCCGGCGTCTTTGTGGAAAAAGCCAAATGCCTCGTGTGAGTAATGTTCACGAAAGATTACCGAAACAGCCTGATTAACAAAGAGAATCAGCAGAAGAACATTTGTGATTTTTAATATCGTAACTTTTTTCATAATTTTCTCCTAATGTTTAAGGTGTTACCATTTCTGCATTACAGAATATTCGAGTGTCGCGTTTGAATCGGCGGGGATTTCGACGGTGAATCGCGCTGTTGTCGCGTCTTTCTTTATTTGCGGATGGGTCGAATCTTCGATTTTCCAGTTTACCCACGGCGAAAATTTCTCATCGACAAATATCGTAACGGCGGAATCTTTGCGGTTTCGCAATTCGATAGAGCGTTTTTCCCATCTGCTTTTTTGGACACCTGCACTACTGCTGACGACTTTGCTATCTAAAATCTTGTATTCAACTGTGATGTCGAACGCATCGCCAATATAAAGTGATAATTTTTCCTTATTCGGCGTATGGTCGATTTCATCCTCGCCGACAAATTCCAGTTCGCCATCGGTGTCTTTCTTGAATACGCGTACTTTGCCTTTCGGCAGAGCGATACCGAGGCCGAGTTCCTTTTTGTTTTCAAACTCGAATTTTATCTGAACTTTTTTCTGGTCTTTCTGCGGCTCATAAAGATAAATTTTCTTTGCGGGTATATTTTCCACAGGCGCAATAAATTCAATCTGTTTTGTTTGATTATTATTTATCGTGCTTGGTCTGCCGAGGGTATAAAGATGGTATTCCATAAAAGATTTTTCTTCAAAGCCCGCCGCTTCGGCCATTACTGCTCTTGTCGCATATACCATATCGTTTTTCATCATCTGCTGCGGCGGAGTAATTCTTCTTACGTCGCCTGCGATGAGTTTAACTTTCGCATCTTTATATGCCGCTCCGCTTTGGTTGTCGATTGTTACCCAGCCACTGAAGTTTAAGCCGTTTTCATCGGCGTTGAGAATTGCCGAGTAGTCCGCTTTCCAGCTTATGTTTTCGGTTGTATATGTAACCTGGCATTTCTCGCTGCCCTCGGTTTCGGAGTTTGCGAGCCAGACGAGCGTCGGCCTTGTAATCAGACCTTCCGGCAGAGACCGCAGCGAAATATGTCCAACGCTGTCCTGTGCGATGATTTGGATTAGGTTGTTTTCATCTTTGATTATTAAGTTGTTATCTCTTGCTGCCAGCAAAACACCATCCACTACGCTTCCGGCGTCAGCACCGCTGCCTTTGATGGAAATTATGACGACTTTATCAATGTATTTGTTCAGCAGGCTTTGCGTGCCGACGAGGTCATATTCGTAATTCTGTTCGAGAATGGAAATTTTGCCCGGCGACGACAGGCACTGGAAACTTACACTTGTCGGGTCGATTGACGCCGCGACGTCGGTAAATTTCAATGTGTTAACGCCTTTTTCAAAATCCATCATTCGCTGTTCTTTGACTACGCCGAAATTGCTGTTGTAAACCGTAACGGAAACGGAATTGCTTTCGGCGGCGAAAAGACAAACCGGAAATAAAAGAATTGCCAAAACGATAAGTGAATTTTTCATTTTTTGTGTCTCCATAAAATTCAATATGGCAGATATTTTGACACAATTGAAGGGAAACGTAAAGAGAAATCTGTGACACTTTGAAACGATGAGATTGCTTCGTCGTTCCGATTCCATCAGAACTCCTCGCAATGACATAATTTGCGTTTTTGTGTCATTGCGACTACAGTCCCCTTGTGGGAGGGAGTCCTTTAGGGCGACCGCGGCAATCTCAAATGTGAAATATAGTTTGGTTTATAAAGCGGTTTGGGTTGCGCAAATTGTAAGTTCTTTTAGTGCCTTTGCGGCTGGATTGGCGGCGAAGCCGTCGATTATATCAAGAGCGTTTTGGCGGAATTGTGCAATTTGGGACTTGGTAAAATCTATGCTCTTGAGAATTGGCATAGTCGGGACTTTGTTTTCAAGGTCTCTGCCGGTGGTTTTGCCGGTGTTGTTTTCTGCGCCGAGAACATCGATTAAATCATCAGTGATTTGAAAAGCCATGCCGAGATTATGGCCGAAGTCGTAAAGGCTTTTGCAGGTTTTTGTATCAGCATTTGAGATAATGCCGGCAAGCTGTGCGGACGCTGCGAAAAACACCGCTGTTTTTTTGGAGATTACGTCGAGATAATCTTCAACTTTGATTTTGAAATCGCCGCGGCAGGTGTTTTGCACCATTTCGCCCTGACAAATCGTCGAGGCGGTGTCGGTGATAATTTTGTTGATGTCGTTTCTGCCGAAATCAGACAAAGCCAAAAACGCCTTGCTCAAAAGATAATCGCCGAGCAGTACGGCCTGATTAGCGCCCCAAATATTATTTGCCGTCGGCTGAAATCTGCGTGTGCTGCCGCTGTCGATGACATCGTCGTGCAGAAGTGTCGCGGCGTGAATCATTTCGATTGTGCCGGCAACGCCGATGTGCAGATGATTTAGTTCGCCGAGTAATTTTCCGCAGAGCAGAAGCACCGAAGCGCGAATCATTTTGCCCTGCCGATTTTTTATGTAATCGAGGAATTGCTCGAGCCTTGCGTCCGGGCATTGAAGCTGAACAGATATGAAATTTCTGACTTCCTCCAGTTGGTTTGCTATGAGCGCAGTATAAGCGGATGTCGGATTTTGTGTAGTCATACTGTTATTTAGACCGGCCGTGCGCGTATTCGAAGAATTTTTTACGAAGCATCTGTGTAACCGGGCCGGGTTTGCCGTCCGATATTTTTCTGCTGTCTATTTCGACAACGCCTATGACTTCGGCGGCGGTGCCTGTCAGGAAAACTTCGTCAGCGACGTAAAGGTCGAAGCGGGTAAGATTTTTCTGGACGACTTCAATTTTCTCCGCTGCTGCCAGACTCATAACGACGTTTCTCGTTACACCTTCCAGTGCGCCGGTCTGAATTGGAGGCGTGGCAAGTATGCTGTTCTTAACGATGAAAACATTATCGCCCGAAGCTTCGGCGACGTAACCTTCGTGATTATACATAATCGCTTCCTGTGCGCCGGCGTCGAGACATTCAATTTTCGCCATAATATTATTCAGATAGTTCAGGCTCTTTACCTGTGGCGGTATCGCAAGCGGATGATTGCGAATCGTGCAGGCACTGACGACCTTCAGGCCCCTTTCGTATAATTCCGGCGGATAGAGCTGAATCTTGTCCGCGATAATAATTATCAGTGCCTTTTCGCACGTGAAGGGATTCAGTCCCAAATTGCCGACGCCTCTGGTAACTACAAGTCTAATATAGCCGTCAACGATGTTATTCGCCTTGACGGTTTCTTGTGTCGCTTTTGCCATATCTTCCATCGACATACCTATATTAAGTCTTATGACTTTCGCGGATTCGTAAAGTCTTTTCAGGTGCGTATCGAGTTCGAAAACTTTTGAACTGTAAACGCGAATACCCTCGAACACGCCATCGCCGTAAAGCAGGCCGTGATCGAAAACGCTGACTTTAGCATCCTGTTCGTTTACCAATCTGTCGTTGAGCCAAATTTTTAAAGCCATATATACTCCGTAAAAAAAATTAAGATTGAAGATTTAAGATTGAAGATTTGTGGAGCCGCCTCCGGCGAGATATTTAAAATATTCAATCTTCATTTTTCAATCTTCAATTTGTACTAATTTTGCCGTCTGTGAGCCTGATAATCCGCTGCGCTTTGGCGGCAATTCTGTCATCGTGCGTGACCATAACAATCGTCTGGCCGGCACTGTTTAGCTTTTCCAATACCTTTAAAATATCATTTCCAGTTTCAGAGTCAAGGTTTCCTGTCGGTTCATCTGCTAAAATTACGTCCGGAGCGTTAATTAATGCCCGTGCGATTGCGACCCTCTGGCGTTCGCCGCCGGAAAGCTGGAACGGCCTGTGCTCGATTCTGGCCGACAGTCCCATCTCGTCCAGCAGCTTTAAAGCCGCTTTTTTGGCCTGTCCGGCCTTCATCAGCCAACCGAGCGTGCCGGTCTGAATCATCGGCGCCAGCAGGACGTTCTGCAAAACTGTTAATTCGTCAAGCAAATGATAGAACTGAAACACAAAACCTATTTTTTTATTCCGGAATTCATTAATTTTCGTTCCGCTGAACGAATTCAGGTCTTTTCCGCAGTAAAAAACACTTCCCTTGTCGGGTTTATCGAGCGTGCCGAGTATGTGCAGCAGGGTGCTCTTGCCGCTGCCGGAAGCGCCTTTGATGGCAATGAATTCGCCTTTGGCGATGTTCATATCAACGCCTTTGAGCACTTCCAATTTCATCGCGCCCATCTTATAGGATTTGAAAATGTTTTTGCAGCTCAATATGTAATTGTCTTCTGTCATATATTATTCACTCGTAAAATATCTACACAATTTTGTCTTGCTGCTTTTATTGTCGGCAGTGCTGCGCCAAGCAGACAGGCGATAATTGCCGCCGCGGCCACAGCGACCGGAAGCGCAACGCCCGTGTGATTCGGTATATCGCCAATCGCGTAAATCTCACGATTCCACAACTGGAAACCGAATTTGTAGAACAGCCAGCCTTCAAGGTCATTAACGTAATCGAGAAAAACAAGTCCCGCTGCCGTTCCGATTGCCGAGCCGACAATTCCTATCAGCACCGCGTATCGCAAGAATACCAGCGTTATGCCGAATCGGGAAGCGCCGATGCTTTTCAATATTCCGATGTCTTTGTTCTTTCTGCCGATTATCATATAGAAAATCACAAAAATAATAAAGACCGTAATCAGTCCGACCATCAGGAAGAGCATAAGCATCATTGCGCGTTCCTTTTCCATTGGCGCGATGGTCTCACGTTTGTAGCTTTTGAAATCCTGAACGTTTACATTCTTGGAAAGATTAATAGCCGTCGGGTCTGTCGCAAAGCCTGTAAAAGATTTCCACAACGCGGCTGTTTTTTCGACGGATTTTTCGGTGTTATGTCCGTGTTTAAATTTTATAAATATTGCCGAGGTTCTTTTTATTTGCATATCCATACCGTTGAGCGTTTGCAGTTCATCGAACGGCAGATATACCGTTGTGCCGTCAACTTTCGCAAGGCCGGTGTTCGAGTTGTCGCTTTGATGATAAGTTTTAGTATTTGCGGAAATCGAAGTTCCGGTTTTTACAAGCGTTCCCTTTGGAGAAAGCGGGAAGCAGGTGATGTTGAAAGTGCGTCTGGGCGTTGCTGGCCATAACTGGTAATTGCCCCATTCATCTCTGTTTTCAATCAGGTCGATTCCCACGATGCAGCCGGGCAGTTCATCATTATAAGTAGGCACAAACGCAAGCGGCAACTTGTCCTTGCGATAATATAAACTATCGGCAAAGCCGGTTGTTTTGAAATGATGGTCAACGTCGATTCCCATAAGAGTCATCGGGCCGCTGCGTCCTGTGTTTTCTAATAGTACCAGGCCGAATGAATTAATCACAGGCGTTGCGCTTTCGACATAATCCTGCGAACGCAGCAGAGTTGCAAATTCGTTATAATCCGCAAAGCCCACAAGCGAATCGGTCGAGATAATGCAGTCTGAATAGAAGCGGTGATTCTGATTTATAAAATCTACGGTCAGGCCGTTCATCACGGTCATAACGACGATGACGGTAAACACACTCACCGCGACCGCCAGCACCGCGAGGATGGTCAGCTTGTTACTCTTGAATAATTTTAATGGCAATATTATATCGTACATTTATTCATACCGTAAAATTTTCACCGGCGAAGTTTTTGCCGCGATAAGCGAAGGGATAACCGCGCCGAGCACCGATGCCGCGATTGCAGCGAAAAAGAAACATATCGCCCAGTACCAGTCGAAATAACTTGGTATCTTTGTGAACATATATGTGCTGCTGTCCCATAGTTTCAGGCCGAAGATACTGCTTATAAATTGTTCGATTGCGTTGATATTGTGCGTAATGAAATAGCCAATCGCAATTCCGCCTGTCGCACCAACAATGCCGACAAACAAACCGAACAGCAAAAATATCGAAATTATATCCGTCGAAGATGCGCCGATTGATTTTATAATCGCCAGGTCTTTGAGTTTGGCCTTTACAATCATATAGAAGATGCAGAACACCAGCACGATAATGCCCGCGCTGATAATTCCGAATACGACCAGCAGCACGCCCATTTGTTTTTTAAGTTCGCCGGTATAGCCGGCCTGTTTTTGCATCGCGGTGATAATTTCCGAATCTGCCGCGAACGATTCCGGCCAGCCGATGTCCTGCGTTGCGAATTCCAGCCATATTTTCCGAACAGTTGGAATCGCATCGGCCGGCGAAACTCCCGGTTTGCATTTGATATGAATAATGTCAGCCGCTTTGATGTTTGTGTCGCTGCCGAGCAGCAATTTCGATAAATCCTCAATCGGCAGAAAGACAAATCGCTTGTCGATTTCATAAACCGCGGTGAAAACAACATCGGATATTGTAACCGCGACCGAGCGGGTCAACGAAACGCCTTTGGCCTGACTGCCGTCGCTGCCCAGTGTGCCGGTAGTTATTATAGCTTTTTTGCCGATGTAACTTTCGGCCTTTGCCAAATCATACTTGTCCGTTTTCGCGTCCGGCTCGGTCAGCATCGCAATGCCGACAAGTGCGACAGATGTATTATTTGCGTCGTTATTGAAATTAATCAGACTGGCTGATTTTTTCTGCATCAGCAGATTGTTTTTGAAGTTTGTTACTTTGCATCTGCTCTGGAGGTCTATACCCCAGAAGTTGACGGCTTTAACATTACCAGCATCGAGATAAATTAATCCGCTCGACGACAGCACGGGCGTCGCCGAATCGATTACTCCATTTGCGTTGAGTCTGGTCAGCAGCGAATCGTAATGCGTTATTCTTATCGTCGGCTCAAGAACGATATCGCCGAGATATTCAGAGGCGTTAAGCTCGATAGCGTGTATGAAAGCGGTGAACAGACTTGCGACAGTAACAAGCAGCGTCGTCGAAAGCATCACCGCCGCAATGCTTAAGAAAACTATTCTGCGTTTTTTAAGGTATCGCATCGCTAAATAAAACTTAAGCATTTATCCGTCTTTCTGGCTCTTTATTGAAGAAGGAAGAATGAAGATTGAAAATTTTAAGTTTTTGAACAGGGAACTCAAATTTCAATCTTCAATCTTCAATTTTAAATCTTAAATTTTCTCCGGCTTCAGTAGTGGGAACAGAATTACGTCTCTGATATTAGTCGTTCCTGTCAAAAGCATAACAAGTCTGTCGATGCCGATACCCAAACCGCCGGCAGGGGGCATACCGTATTTCAATGCCGTGATGAAATCCTCATCGAGACTGCGGAAGGTATCTTCGTCTTCGCCTGCGCCTTTTACCTGCGAGGAGAAATTTTCCAATTGAACCGCAGGGTCGTTAAGCTCGGTATATGCGTTGGCAAGCTCAATACAGCCTGCGTAAAGCTCGAATCGCTCGGCAAGTTCCGGATTTGTTTTGCTTCGCTTTGTCAGCGGACACAGTTTGCCGGGATAATCAATTACGAAAGTCGGATTGACAAGATTTGCCTCGACTTTTTCTTCGAAAAGTTTGTTTACGACGACTTCATCATCCATTTTCGACTCGTCCATACCGGCGGCTTTCGCTTTTTTGCGTACCTCGGCAATATCGTTTATGTCGCAGCCGCAGTATTGTTTGACTAATTCGGCGTAAGGTGCGCGTTTCCACGGCCTTGTAAAATCAATTTCATAATCGCCGAATTTTATTTTTGTGCTTCCGCAGTGCTTTTCAATCAGCGTGGAAACCAGCGATTCTGTCAGTTCCATCATAATATTATAATCGGCATACGCCTGATAAATTTCCATCATCGTAAATTCAGGATTATGGCGAGGGCTTAAGCCCTCGTTTCTGAAATTACGGTTAATCTCGAAAACTTTTTCCATTCCGCCCACGAGCAGTCTTTTCAGGAACAGTTCCGGCGCGATTCGCAGATACAAATCGATATCCAAAGCGTTGTGATGAGTAATGAATGGTTTTGCCGCTGCACCGCCTGCGATGGTCTGCATCATAGGCGTTTCAACTTCCATAAATCCTCTTTCGCCGAGGAATTTTCTGATTGTCGATACCATATCGAGCCGCGTTTTGAATCGCTGCATAACTTCCGGATTTGCCCAGAGGTCAACGTATCGCTGACGATAACGTAATTCGGTATCTGACAGGCCGTGGAATTTCTCCGGCGGCTGAAGAACCGATTTTGTAAGCAGCGTGAAATTCTCAACCCAGATTGTAAGCTCGCCTGTCTTTGTAAGACCAAGCTGTCCTTCGACGCCGACAATGTCGCCCAGTTCGACCAGCTTAATGACCGGCCAGTGGTTTTCGAGATGTTTTTTGCTCAATCCGATTTGGATAATTCCACCGCTGTCGCGGAGCGTAATGAAAATCAGTTTGCCGATGTCTCGCAGCAGAACTATTCTGCCCGCGCAGATAGCTCTCTGCGGCGGCTGAATTTTTTCATCGAATTTTTTACGTATCGCTTCTGTCGATTCTGCGTTATCAAACCGGCCGCCATAAGGGTCAACGCCGAGTTGTTTGATTTTCGAAAGTTTTTCGTTACGCTGCTGTTCAAATTTGCCCGCTTCGTTTTGCGGCGAGCCTGTGTCCTGTTGCTCTGTCATTCTTTTAGTCCTGATTCAATAATTTTTGCTTTTGCCGCAAGAATTGCAATCTGGAGCTGATAATCGCTTGTTAGTGTTTCCTGCAGGTCGTGCCTTTTTAGTTTAGTGCCATTGTCATTATGGTCTGCCGCAGCCAGAACGTCGTTATCGCGTTCCATCTCGAGCATTTTTTTCATTTCATCGCCGGTCATTTCTACTTTGATATGCGGCATAACGCCCCAGTCTTTTTTGTTTTGCTTTTGCTGTGCCCAGCGGTCGTTTACTCGCTGGCCGGACGGCAGATGATAATATGCCATTGTGTATTTAAGCTGTGAGCCGCCGCCGGGATATTCGGAAATGGTCTGCACGCTGCCTTTTCCGTAGCTTTGTTCGCCGACGAGTGTGGCGCGTTTAAATGCCTTGTCGGAAAGTGCGCCCGATACGATTTCAGATGCGCTTGCCGAGCTTGAGTTAATCAATATCACCAGCGGATAATTCGGATGCGTTCCTTTTTTCTCCGCTGTTTCCCACGTGGGCAGTCCGACTCGCGGCTGTGTGCTTACCATTACGCCTTTTTCAACGAACAGGTCTGTAATGTCCGCAGCGCTTTGCAGGTAACCGCCGGTGTTGAATCTCAAATCCAAAATCAGGGCTTTCAAACCTTCGCTTTCGAGTTTTGTAATTGCGTTGTTCAGGTCGGATGCTGTCGTAGCGGAAAATTGTGTAATTCTGACGTAGCCGATTTTTTCCTTGTCGTCCACGAAGTACAGCCAACTGCCGTTATTGTCTCTGGACCATCCGCGGATTGTCGGCACAATGATTCGTGCTCTTGTGATTGTAATCTCTCTTGATTTTTCAGAATCTGGTCTGCGAACAGTGAGCGTTACTTTTGTGCCGGCAGGGCCTGTAATTTTGCTCACGGCGCAGGTGATTGTCATATCTTTTGTGCTTTCGCCGTTAACGGCTTCGATTATATCGCCTGCGTCAATGCCGGAATGATAAGCCGGCGCGCCGGGCACGAGACTGACGGCTTTTAGCTGGCCGTCCTGTTTGGAAATCTCAACGCCGATGCCGGTGAATTCGTTGGTCATACTTTTTTCAAAATCTTCGACCTGCTTTGGCCAAATAATTGTTGTGTGTGGGTCGAGCGCACTTAGCGATGCGTCGCCGATGTGCCAGATAACAATTTGCTGCGGCAGTTTTATTGTCGATAAATTGAGAGCAAGCATTCTTTTAAAGAGTTTTACATACTGGTCTTTGCTCATACTCGACACATCTTCGGATGAGTATTCTTTCTGCAATGCGTTAATGCCGGCGACGAAACCCTGTATGCCGTCCTTGTCAAAACTGAAGCTTATCGCGTTTTCGTCTTTTTTGGCGGTTGAATTCGATTCGGCCGGCGTTTCGACATAAGTGCTTGTGCTCAAGACTTCCGCCATGGAGTTCATTCTCTTGAACGCTTTTTCGGCCATATCGTTATATTTGAACGGCGCGACGTATCCATACTCGAGCATATCAAGGGTTCGTGAGAAAATCTCCGGCGTGATTTTTTCATATCTGTCTTTTGTCGATTCGCAGGGACTGTCCTGCATCGAGCCTCTTATAACAGCTTTGTCCTCAAGCTGCTCTCTTTTGTTTTCATAAGTTTTGTCTTCGTCATAAAGCGCGGCCAGCCAGCTATAACAGTAAATAAGAGAATTGATATAATTGCCTTTGGCTTCATATTCGGCTGCGGCCTTTTTCGCCTTTTCAATAGTCTCTTTCACATAAGGCATTTCGAGTACCGATGCCTTTTCTTTTTCGTTCGCGAAATCGCGTGCCTTTAAAATCACAGGGAAAACTTCCAGCAGATTCGGCTCGTTTGTTTCCGGAGCGTCTTTGAATTTCTTGAGCTGCTCAAGCTGTTCCTGATACGCTTTTTCCCTCGCGTCTTCCATTGTCTTCTGGAGTTTATTGTATTCGGCGATTACGCCGAGTATCTGCTGCGATGCCGGGTTGTTGGCATCAGGTTTCTTTATAATTTGCTCTGCCGCGGCGAAATTGCCGTCGCAGATTTGCTGCACTGCGGATTTAACCGAAAATGTGGAATCGGCAGTTGCCGTTTCTGATGAATAAGCAAAAGAAGTGCAGAACAGTATTTGGAGTACGAAGACCAGAGAGATAATTTTTTTCATAGTTAAAACCCATAGGGTACAGGACGTTTTACGGTTACCTGTACCCTATTTTAGAATTTATATTTTAAAAGTATTTACATTTTTCAAGTTAAATCGCTTACATACATTCAGCTGCTTTGCCGCTGCATCCGAGTACGTCAAGTTTGTGTATAACCATCGCCTTGATAGCTTCTCTTGCCGGTCCCAGATAATTTCTTGGGTCGAACTCGCCTGGCTTTTCAGCAAATACCTGACGAATCTTCGCGGTCATTGCCATTCTCAAATCTGTATCAATGTTAATTTTGCAAACAGCCATTTTGCCTGCCTTTGTTATAGCATATTCCGGAACGCCTACTGCGTCTGGCATTTTTCCGCCGTACTTATTAATAAGGTCTTTGAATTCCGGCAGAACGCTGCTTGAGCCGTGCATTACCAAAGGATAGCCCGGCAACTTATCAGCGACTTTCTGTATTACGTCGAACGCGAGTTTCGGTTCAGCTTTGAATTTATAAGCCCCGTGACTTGTTCCGCAGGCGACAGCTAATGAATCGCAACCGCTTTTCTGTACGAATTCGATTGCCTGATTTGGGTCTGTCAGATGGCTTGCGACATCATCGTGCGATAAGCCGACAACGTCTTCTTCGATTCCGCCGAGCTGGCCGAGTTCCGCTTCGACAACAACGCCGTGTTTGTGAGCATATTCTACTACCTGCCTGGTGATTTTGATATTATCTTCAAAAGAATGATGCGAAGCGTCAATCATAACAGATGTGAAGCCGTCATCAACGCACTGTTTGCAGCTTTCGAATGTATCGCCGTGGTCAAGGTGCATACAAATTGGAATGTTGGGATTTTCCTTCACTGCGACGTCAATTATCGCTTTCAAATAACTCATCGAAGCGTACTTTCTTGCGCCTCTGGAAATCTGCAGAATCAAAGGAGCTTTTCTTTCCGCAACAGCTTCTACTATACCTTGCGTAATCTCCATATTGTTGACATTGAATGCGCCAATTGCATAGCCGTTTTTGTAGGCCATTTTGAACATTTTTTCTGTGGTTACTAAAGCCATTTTACCTTCCTTAAATTAAATAAAAGATTTACAATTACCTGATAGACCTATACTTATGTATTAACTCCTGCAATGGAATTAATTATTAATAATTTCTTTCAGCGGGGCTTTCCAGTCCGAGCATATTTTTTTTACCCGCAGCCAATTCGCCAACGCCTTCCGGCCATATAGTAAGGGTTATCGTGCGTCTGTCAAGTGATTCGTCCACGCCATAAGAAAGTGCGTAATAAAGTCTGTTGTATCTTCTGATTAATGAAACCTGTGTCGCAATCAGGCCGTTGCGTTCGAAGTCGTACTGGTGTGCGAAAGCCAGCGTATAACGCGGCGTAAGTTTATATGTTGCCGCAAAGGTAAAGGCGTTCGAACCTTTCCTGTCGTCGCCGTCATAGTTGGTTTGGACGCTTCTCATATATCTTGTGCCGACGTATAAACTCAAATTCGGCCAAACCATTCTCGAAAGGCCGATGTTGAACTGCTCGATTTCGGAGTCGGCGACATCCCAGTTAAAATCGCTAAGGATTGCTGTTGTGTCGCTGATTCTCCAGATGTAATCGCCGTTGACACTGTCGCGCTGCGGGCCGAATACTTCGAATGTTCTGTAATTGTTGCCCAGGTCGCTGTTGTAAATTCCCGGCGCAACGAGCGTTGAAAGCGGAACAAACGGATTGTTCCATAAAGACCTGTCTGCCCGTCTGTCGTCGGAAGGGTCGCTGACTTTTGTGTATTCAAGATTCAAACGCATCCAGTCGATGAGCCGCTGCTTGTCGCCCTGACCGCGTTTTGTCTGCCATCTCTGCAATACGCCCAGCGTAACAACATCGCGCTGCTCCACGTAGTTGGAATTTTCCGCGAATACAGATGCGGTTGCATAAGGCTTTACAATATGCCGAAGTCCGTGAACGTCCCAGAATTTGGAATCATACTTATATTGCTTCCAGAACTGCGTCGATGTTCGCAGGCCTGCTTCGCCGATGAAAACATTCTCTTCGCCGTTTGGTCCTGTGCCGGCGGTCGCATCCTGTGAAAAGCCGCTTCTGTCGTCATAGCCATAAGTGCCGGCGACAAACGGAACGATGCTCCCTTTTTTATATTGCAGCGGAAAATCGATTTCCGTTCTGTTGTAGCCGAAAGTGTAGTATTCGTCTTTCAAATAGAAATTATGGTTTTCACCGACTCGCTGTCTGAATCTGCCGAGCATACTGTCGTTGTATAATGTAAGTTTATCGTCCCAGAGCGACTGGCCTGTCAAATGATATTGCGCCGATGGAAGGTCTTCGAGCTGGTCTGCCCATTTGTTTATTCGCCATCTGCCCAGGACAGCGAATGCCTGATTGTCTTTAATCCATTTCAGATGTACGCTCGTTTCCCTGCCTCTTCCTTCGAAATAATCTTCGCGTCTGAACGCCTCAAGGAAGTGTTCATCCGACATATAACTTGATTCGAGCGTAAGCTGCCAGTGTTCGGGCAGGAAGTGCCTGTGCTGGAAATTGAACATTCCTCTCATTGTCTGGTCAGGCTCGATGTTTTTCCTGTTTCTTCCCAGGTCGTCTTCGCCCTTGTCATTGATGATATATCCGTTGATGTCGCCGAAGTAGTTTTCTTTTTTATAATTGATGTCTGCGCCTACTCCTGTGCCGCGTTTGGAATAGGTATCCAGCATCATAGTGGATTCCACGCCGCGGGGTTCTTTAACGCCCAGCACTCTTGCCAGATACCATTCGGTTTCTATTGAAGTGCCGAATGAGTTGTCATTGCTGAATTGAATTCTTTTAAGCGGAAGGTCAGAACTTTCGGCATTGCCTCGCAGTCTCGGCCACCAGAATACTGTTTTGTCATTCATTTTCATTTTTACGTTTTCCATCACGGCGTCGTAACTATGGCTGTCTAATTTGCCGGCCGCCTGGTCAACGGTTGTTGTGTCGGTGATGAACACCTTTGAAGCCGTCGCGGAGATCTGCGGTACGTAAAATTCGCTGTTGGTCATCGTAACATTTTCGCCTGCGAATTGAGTTTCCGATACCTGCCTGATTTTCTCCGCTCGTATATAAACAGGAATGCCTCGCTGCGGGTCATAAATGGTTATTACAGGTTTTATCATCAGCGCCTGCTTTTTCACGAAATCGTAATAGGCCTCGGCGGCTCGAATTGTTCTGCTGCCTTCGGTCATTATAACATCGCCGTATAAATATATGCCTTTGATGCTGTTGTTTTCCGGCAGGTCGTTTGATGTTGTGTTTGGTTCTTCTGTTTTCTTCGCGTAGAAAATTACGGCGCTGTCGCCCATGAGTTCGAGCGTTATTCCGTTTTCGTTCTGTTTTTGCCACAGGTAGAATCTGTTCATAATAGACGCGATGCCTGTACCGTCCGGAAGATTTTCATTGTTGAACACAATCGGCTTTTCTGTTGCGCTGCTGATATTAACAGGATAGCTGATTTTAACTTTCGGCTTTGGCGGTATTACGTTTGGTTCAGCGACTTTTGGTTTGGCTGCGAACCATGAGCGTTTTGCCGTCCGCTGAACTTTTTTCTTTTCTTTTTTTGCCTTCTTGGAAGTTTCTTCTTCGGCAGCGACCGCGGCCGTTTTATTTCCGCCGAAAATATTAAGTTTCGGAGCATTGCCGGCGGATGTTTTTTTAGATTTTTCCTGTACTGTATTTGAATCGCCTGTTTGAGCGTCTGCGACTTGTGTTTCTTCCTCTTCCTGCGGAGGTTCTATTTTAATTTGGCCTGTCGCGATTTGTGCGTTATGGTACAACTCGCTTGTTCGCGGGTCTTCGGTTATGCGATTGTCAGCGGTTATGAAAACTTCTCCGGTTACGGTGAATTTTGCGACCAGCGACTCGGCTCCTTCGACTATCTGATTTTCCGTTTCAACGCCGGACATCTTGGAGCTTTTGCCCTGATTCATACTGACTTTGTCCTGCAAATAGATAGTCAGTCTGTATTCGGTGATTTGCTGTCCCAGATGTTCTCTTGTGATTGTGTTCAGCCAAACGACGGATTTGTCGCTTTTGAGGTGGTTATCGCCGAGTGTAAATTCAAAACCTTTATCGAAAACAAGGATTTGTTCATTGTCGGATGTTTGGAAGTCTGTCATTGATCGGCCGCGGATGTTGAGGTCTTCGGCACCGAAATACTTTGCCTGTGAGGAGCTGATTTCACAAAATCCCTCGCCAGTTATCAAGGACATTAATATGAATATGATGCCAATAATCCGTTTATGCATAAACTTCCTGTAAAACCTTCTTTAATTCGGCCTGATTATAGTCTTGTTCAATTATAAATCCAGTTATAAATACCAGTTTTAAATACTGATAACGCATTTTTCCGTTTATCCGCGGCCAAAATCTCAAAAAAACATAAAAACCATTTATATCCGCGGAATTTTACCACCCTGAAGGATGAAAACTCTGATATTAGTATTGATAACAGGGTTATATAAGTTATTATCGTACAAAACAATAGAACAGGAATAATAATATGTCGAATAATTTTACCGGTTATCAAAAAAAGGTCATTCAAAACTATTATGGTAATATAGATAAGATAGCACTTGCCAATTTGCAGGAGCTTGTGGCGGAGATTTACCTTGCCGACAGCGAAGCCAAAAAAGCGAAGCTATGGGACAGGGTTGCTGTGGCCATGGGGAAACTAAAAATCCCAACCGCGATAGCCGCGAACATCTTGAAACATAAAGACCCGCAAATCCTTGCCAAAAATTTAACAGGCTGGTTAAAATAGGCAAAACAGGAAGTTGGTTTTTTAACCGCGGATGATTTCACGGATTTATTGATTTAAAAAGGATAGTTGATAAAATCGGATACGGTTTTTTTGTTTACCACGAAGGTGTACTGTTTCAGCGTGAAAAGGACAAAACCGTTCTACGCTGAACCAATACAGAAATCAACCTACGAGAATTAAGAGTTGATATTGGGTTACAGTAGTTAGTTGAAAAGTCGGTATTGGGCTATCAACAGACTATTGGCCTTGCTGGATATCAGATTGCCCTGAAATGGCATAATATGTCAGCCCAGGGCAACGCCCTGGGTTAAGAGATAGTAAAAAACCATAAGCCCTGAAAGGGCGAGATAATCAATGGCGCAATCGCTGGCAAAAATACTGGTTCATATCGTCGTTAGTACAAAAAACCATCGTCCATTTCTAGATATTGGCATTAGGCCTGAATTGTATGCCTATATTGCAGGCATATTGAAAGCCAATGATTCACACGCTATAAAAATCGGCGGCATAGAAAACCATATCCATATTTTTTGTACACTGCCCAAATGTATTTCGCTCGCAAAAATAATCGAGGAATTCAAAACAAGTTCATCAAAATGGGTCAAAACCAAAGGGCCACAATACGCATCATTTTATTGGCAAAATGGGTACGGTGCATTTTCGGTTAGTCAGTCTGACGCAGACCGTGTTGCCAAGTACATTGAAGCACAGGAAGAACATCACCGTAAGGCTTCATTTGAAGATGAATTTCGTGCGTTTTTGGAAAAATATCAAGTTCCTTATGATGAGAGATATGTGTGGGATTAACGAGTATTGCGCCCTTTCAGGGCTTGATAGGGATGGATATGCTGTTTTCCCAGGGCTTTGCCCTGGGCTAATATGTTATACCCTTTCAGGGTTGTAAGAAAAAGTAGCCTAAATAATGGATAACTGAAAATAGTAAAAATTGTTTTGTCCACTAAGAGCAAAGATGATGGGATTTTATTGGCGGTGAAGGTGCTTATCAAGATTTGCTAAATATCTTTGAACAAATAGGAATTGAATTGCGACCTGAAATTGATGCTTATTTCAGTCGTTATAATAGGGCATAAATATTTATGTTTAAACCAACTTCCAAAAAAATAAATTAAGCGATAACTACCGGCGTTCCACAAATTTTAAATCTTAAATTTTTTGTAAAAAAGAGTTGATTTTCTTGTTTTGTCCGATAATATTCGAGGTTATGGACAGAAAACACAGCAAAGGACTGCGCAGTAAGTGTATTATTGCCGTGGGGACGGCGGTTATGCTGCTTTGTCAAACAATGGTGTCAGGAGTCATTTACACATCTTTCGGAACATCGGTTTGTCAGTCTTTCGGCTCGCCGGAAGAAAAGGGTGTTACGATTATCTCGCAGCTTTATATTCCATTCCGCGGCACGATAACAGATTTAGATATCTCTTTAGATTTAAAACACACGAGCTTTTGCGATTTAGTCATTACCATCGAAAGCCCAACAGGAGTTTCCGCGACTATAAGTATTTATGACGAAGACACTTTCGTCAAAGGCAAACAAAGTTTCGGCTGGATAACTCTGGATAACGAAAGCACTATAAAAATCGACTTTGCACAAAACCTTAGCGTTGGTTCATTTTTGCCGACCGGCCTGAAACCGATAAGCAGATTCTACGGCCGACAAAGTTTCGGAATGTGGAAGATAAAAATTTGCGACCAAATATATTATGACACCGGCACACTCGACGGCATCCGATTCGATATGGCTATCGAGCCGGATATTCCTATTGCTGCGTTAGCAATCCCCGAACCCGCGACCCTCATTTTCAGTATTGGCGGACTATTTATTTTGTTTAAAAAGCCCCGATAAGCTGGAGAAAAACAAGCTGTTTTGCCGATACATTTTCATAGCGTTGCGGTTAAGTTGCGCGCATAATGCTGATTCTAAAGTTATTATAGGACGTTATTTTGTTTTTGACTGTCCCGTGATTCGGGAAGATTTTTTTTGAGGTGGTAAATTGAAAAAACCGTCTAATTTGGCTTCTAATTTGACATCGAAAGCTCTGCTTGTTATTGGGCTTGCGTTTATATTAATGCTTTTGTGCAGCTGCATCAGTTTTGATGCCGGCGATTTTCCAAGCAAGTTTGTCTGGCCGAACAATCATCCAGCCGAAAACTGGTGCGGTTCTGTCGGCGCATTTTTTGCGTATTATCTGACATACTACGTTGGGCCGGGCGTTTTCATCGCTCTTGTTTCCCTCGGCGTTGCGTGCGTTGTAAGGCTTGCTGACAAACATATAAGTCAGCCGGTTTTGCGGACAATCGGAATGATGCTCGTTGCGGCATCTATTTCATCTATTATATATATGCTTCGCAGGGAGAGTGTTTCAGTCCTGCCGACCGGCAGCGGTGGAATTCTCGGCGCGGCAACGGTTATATTCCTGAAGAAAAATTTCTCGCTGCTGGGCACTGTCATTATTGTGCTTAGCGGTTTTATTGTCGGCTCGATTCTTTTCGCGGATTCATTAGTTATGGGCTTGCTGCACTTTATCGGCGCAGCGTCGATGAAAGTTGTTTCGGCCTGCATACCTGCCTGGGCTACCGCAAGAGGTCATTCGCAAAAGGTTTCTGCAATCTGGAAAAAGCTAAGCGAAAAGAAACCACAGCCGCAGCCTACGATTGCAGAGCTTGTCGCCGAAGAAGCACAGCAGCAGGCGGAAGTTATTGCCGAGTCGTCGCCGCAGCAATCAATTCAGGTCGACCGCGAAATTGAACATCATCTTGAAAAAACACCCGCTCCGGCAATGGTTATCAAACAGCCGACCAAATCGCAGGTCTCCGCTCAACAGCAGCAGGAAAAAGATGAACAGGCTTATGAATCTGAAACTTATGACGGCTATATTCTGCCGCCTTTGGATTTACTTATTGAGCCGGAGTACAATTTTGGCTCGGTACAGGAAAAAATTATCAAGGCAAAATCGGTCGCTCTTGAACAGGTGCTTACGGAATTTGGTCTTGAAGCGCACGTAGCCGGTGCAGAGCCCGGCCCGACAATTACAATGTTCGAGCTTGCTCTTGCCCCCGGCATTAAAGTCAGTCAGATTGTGAACCTCTCGAACGACATCGCGCGTGCGCTTGGCGCACCGGCAGTTCGAGTTGTTGCGCCTCTGCCCGGCAAACATACAATTGGTATCGAAGTGCCGAACAGTCAGAAAGAAACCGTTCGTCTCAAAGACCTGCTTCAGCGGGCTGATGAAAACTATAAGAAAATGCAGTTGCCGTTGTTCCTCGGCAAGGATTCTTCCGGCAAGGCAATCGTCAGCGATTTGGCTTCTATGCCGCATCTGCTTATCGCCGGCACGACAGGTTCCGGAAAAAGCGTTTGCATCAACAGTATTATTATGAGTTTGATGCTGACCAAGCGGCCTGATGAAGTGAAACTTGTGCTGGTTGACCCGAAGATGGTTGAAATGACGGCCTTCGCGAAAATTCCGCATCTGATGGCGCCGATTGTTACGGAAATTAATAAGGCCGAGCAGATTTTCGAATGGGCAACGATAAAGATGGATGAGCGTTACGCTCTGTTCGCAGAAGCGGGCGTGAAAAATATCGCAGGCTATAATTCGCTCGGCACAGAAGAGCTTGTTCGCAGATTTAATCCGCAGACACCTGATGAAGAAGCGAAGATTCCAAAGAGAGTTCCGTATTTCGTGATTATCGTCGATGAGCTTGCGGACTTGATGATGACCTCATCGAAGGAAATTGAATCATATATAGTTCGTATCGCTCAAAAGAGCAGGGCGGTTGGCATTCATATTGTGCTCGCTACCCAGCGTCCGCAGGCGACGGTCGTTACAGGTCTTATCAAGGCGAACCTGCCGAGCAGAATAAGCTTCCGTGTTTCCGGTCGTCTCGATAGTAGAATCGTGCTCGACCAGAACGGCGCTGAAACGCTTCTCGGTCAGGGCGATATGCTCTTCCTCAAGCCCGGCACAAGTGAGCTTGTCCGTGCGCAGGGCGCGTTTGTCGACGACGGCGAAGTCAAAAAAGTTGTTCAGCATCTTGCCGAGCAGGCCGAGCCGCAATTCCATCCGGAACTTATGCAGCTTAATCGAATTGACGCAGCCGCTGCGTGTGATGATGATATGTTCGACGATGCGGTTCGCGTTGTGCTTGAATCGCAGCGAGGCAGTGTGTCTCTGCTGCAAAGAAAATTGAGTATCGGTTACGCCCGCGCAAGCAGAATGATCGAAGCGATGGCTACTTCCGGCATTCTTGGCGAATACAAGGGCAGTCAGGCTCGCGAATGTATGATGACGCTCGATGAATATGAAGCGGCAAGAAAACAGATGTCGATTGACAAGCAGGCAGGCTTTGCAGATATGCAGGAGCCTGTCGAAGTGATTGATGAGGTCGATTCCGATTTAGAGGATGACGTCGATGAAGATGAAGGATCCGAGCCGGACATTGGCAACAATGTAAAGGATTACGATTGTAATCGTACTCCTCGTCCGCAGCACGAGAATACAGTTGCATAGCGTACAGTGTGTAGCGTATAGCGTATATGGAACAAAACCTAAAAACTGAAAGTTCTTTACCTGGCGGCACAAAGCAGTGTCCATACTGTGCGGAGCTGATTCTTTCGGCTGCGATAAAGTGCAAACACTGCGGCGAATTCCTTAATAAGCCTTTGAAGAATGAGAATAAACCTGCTGATGGGGACGGCGAAGAGGAAAACAAATCGCAATTTCCACTTGAAGTTTCGCCTTCGTTTTGGCTGCTTATGCCAAGTTGTTTGAAAATGGCGATAGTTCTGACTATTTCTTATTTTGTTGCACTTTGGCCAGCAGATAGTTTGTTTGCAAAACTTAAAATTTCCGCACCGATGATTACGTCGATTGAAAAATACCGAATGGTTGTTGGAATTTCCATTGCGGCGGCGGCTGTTATAATATTTTTATATAAAATTATAAAACTCAAGAGCGTCCGTTACAAAATCACTCAAGACCGCATTGAATGGTCTCGCGGTATTATGCAAAGGCGGGTCGATAATATTGATATGTTCCGCATTGTCGATATGAAGATGGAGCGAACCCTGCCGGATATTCTCGTCGGCATCGGCTCGATTACGCTTATTACCAGCGACAAAACCGACCCGAACTTTAAATTTGAAAAACTTCGCAGCTCGAAACGCATTTACGATATTATCAAAAAATCAAGTCTCGACTCCGACAAAAAACGCAACGTTGTCCATCTCGAATAATATAACTCAAAACTGACCGATGGTCAGGTTTGAAAATCAAATATAAAAAATTAAATATCAAAATTATGGATTCGGCCACGAGGCCGAGGCTTTTTTGTATAAAACTTTTTTCGTAACTGTTATTTTCATAAATAGTTATGCTGGAGATGGTATATTTCTCGGCCAGTTTGAGTAATATTGTTGACAATTCCTGAACTATATATTAGTTAATCTGGATAAAATAAGCAATTTGCAGTAGTACGTTTAGATATTAGAATTTAGAACTTTGCAGCATACAAGGAGTTTGAATGGAATCTTTGAATGGATTTTTCACCTTTCTGAATAGCTATCTTTGGGGGCCGCCGATGCTTATCCTCCTTTTCGGCACTCACCTATTTTTGACTTTCCGTTTAAGATTCATACAAAAGCACATCGGCCTTGCTATTAAATTATCCGTTACTCGTGAAGACGACATCAAAGGCGATGTAAGTCCTTTTGGCGCATTGACTACGGCACTTGCCGCGACAATCGGTACCGGCAATATTGTCGGCGTTGCGATTGCGATTGCGATTGGCGGGCCGGGCGCGGTTTTATGGATGTGGCTGACAGGCCTTTTCGGTATCGCTACAAAATATTCCGAAGCGCTGCTGGCGGTGAAGTATAGAGTTACGACTTCCGACGGCACAATGCTCGGCGGCCCGATGTACGCTTTGGAAAAAGGTTTGAATATGAAATGGCTCGGCGTGCTGTTTTGTGTTTTCACTATGCTTGCCGCTTTCGGCATCGGCAACACCGTCCAGGCAAACGCGATTTCGCAGCTTATCAGTCATCAGTTTCATATTAATGTATATGTAACCGGTACGTTGTTGGCGATTGCGACTGCGTTGGTTATTCTTGGGGGCATTAAATCGATAGCTCATACCTGCGAAAGGCTTGTTCCGTTTATGGCGGCTTTTTATGTTATAGGTTGTTTGGTTATACTTTTGATTAACGCTTCTTATGTTTTCCCTGCTATCGCATTGATTTGTAAATCTGCATTTACGCCACGCGCAGCCGGTGGCGGTTTTATTGCCGCGACGGTTATGACAGCCGCTCGTTTAGGAGTTGCCCGCGGATTGTTCTCGAATGAATCGGGTTTGGGTTCGGCTCCGATTGTCGCCGCGGCGGCAAGGTCAAAAAATCCTGTGCGTCAGGCGTTGGTTTCATCGACCGGGACTTTCTGGGATACGGTGGTTGTTTGCGCGATGACGGGTTTGGTACTTGTTACGAGTATTATGAAAAGCCCAAGCGGTTTTGAAAATATGAATGGTGCAGTTCTTACAACCTCTGTTTTCGCAGCCGTTCCTGTTGCCGGCCCGATAGTTTTAGTTGTCGGCCTGTTCACTTTCACATTCTCAACGATTCTCGGCTGGTGTTACTATGGCGAAAGGGCGTTCGAGTATCTTTTCGGTAAGAAATTTATCAAAATGTATCGAGTTGCGTGGGTTGTTGCGGTGTTTTTAGGTTCGGTCGCGGCAATGCCTTTGGTTTGGAATTTTGCCGATGCGCTGAATGCGTTGATGGCGATTCCGAATTTGATTTCGATTTTGTGCTTGTCCGGCGTGATAGTTGCCGAGACGAAGAAATATTTGTGGGAGAATAACATCGAGGCGTCCGAAGAGCCTCATTCTGTTGCGGTTGATTTTGTTCCAAAGCCGCAGTTTGCAGAGCCGGCGTTAGAGAAAGTCGCCGTCGGTGCGGATGAGTCAATATAATCGCAGCAACTTATTTTTCTTTACTTTTTCGGCGTTTTTTGTACAATAAACGGCCTATTTTGATAGGTAAGCATGGAACGAATAAGAATTTACGATACAACTCTCCGTGATGGAATGCAGGCCGAGGGCATAAGTTTTTCGCTCGACGACAAACTGGCAATCGCAAAGCATCTCGATGCGCTCGACTTCGACTACATCGAAGGCGGCTACGCGTCCAGTAATGACAAGGAAATGCAGTTTTTTCACGACGCTGTAAAGCTTGGCCTGAAGCGTTCGAAAATCGCCGGCTTTGGCAATACCCGCCGAGCGGACGCGACCGTTAAAGACGATATTTCACTCAACGCGATACTTGCCTGTCAGACTCCAGTCGCCACACTCGTCGGCAAAACATGGGATATGCACGTAACCGAAGTGCTGCGATGCAGCCTTGAGGACAATATAAAACTCTGTGCCGAGTCGGTACAGTATATGAAATCCAAAGGGCTGGAAGTAATTTTCGACGCCGAGCATTTCTTCGACGGATTTAGAAAAAATCCAGAATATTCGCTCAAGGTTCTGGCAGCGGCAATCGATGCCGGTGCGGATGTAATTTGCCTTTGCGAAACTAACGGCGGATTCCTGCCGAATGAAGTTTACGAAATAACAAAAACAGTAAAGCAGAAATTCGGCAAAGTATCAATTGGCATTCATTGTCACAATGATACCGATTGCGCGGTCGCTAATTCTCTTGCCGCGGTGCACGCAGGCGCACGACATGTTCAGGGTACAATCAACGGTCTTGGCGAACGAACCGGCAACGCGAATTTATGCACTATAATTCCAAATCTTGCCCTGAAGATGGGCTTTGAGGTTTTGAGTCCGGACAAAATCAGAATGCTGACGGAGATGTCCCGCTTCGTATCTGAAACGGCGAATCTTGCGCCTGCTTCGAATATGCCGTATGTCGGCGAAAGCGCGTTTGCTCACAAAGCAGGCTTGCACGTCGATGCGCTGCGGAAAAACAAAAAAACTTACGAACACATCGACCCATCGCTTGTCGGCAATGAGCGCAGGTTTTTAATTTCCGAGCTTTCCGGCAAAGCGAACATTCTTGCCAAACTCGAAAAAGCGAACATAACACAGGACCCGCACCTTGCCCGCAAAATTCTGATTGAAGTTCAGAATATGGAAAACAAAGGCTACCAGTTTGAGGCCGCCGAGGCGAGTTTCGAGCTGCTGATAAAAAAAATGATGGGCGTTTACAAACCATTTTTCACTCTCGAAAAATTTCACGTTACGGTTGAAAAAGACCTTTTCGGGAAAATGGTTAGTCAGGCGACGATAAAACTTGTCGTTGACGGCTCAACCGAGCACGTTGTTAGTGAAAGTAATGGCCCCGTTGATGCTCTGTATAGTTCGCTTTGCAAAGCGCTGAAAAGATTTTATCCCTGTGTGCTTGATATGCATCTGATTGATTACAAGGTGCGAATTGTCAACCCACAGGCCGCGACTGCTGCGATAACGAGAGTAATTATTGAAACCCGTGATAAAGATTCGGTCTGGGGCACAGTCGGCGTTTCAGGAAATATCATCGATGCAAGCTGGCAGGCACTGGTTGACAGCGTGGAATATAAATTGCTCAAAGATGGTTTATCTCCGCAAAAGTAATACAAACATAACGTTTTTGTCTTGAAATAGTCAAGAAATATGTTGTATTTTAATGATGGCATTGATAAAATACGACATTATGTACAAAACGAGAGCTATTACAGACCTATTATTTAAGCTGACAAGCTATTTTCCTGTGGTTGTAATCACCGGTGCGCGGCAAGTAGGGAAAAGCACTTTTGTAAAACATATTTTTGGCCAAAAGGCAGACTATGTTCTCCTTGATTCTTTAATAGATGTGGAGAGTGCAAGAACCGAGCCGGAGCTTTTTCTAAACAGTCATCGGCAAAAACCTCTGATATTGGATGAGATTCAATATGTACCTCAACTTGTCTCGGCGATAAAGCGAAGAATAGATGAAGACAGAAGTCCAGGCCAATACATTCTTACCGGTTCGCAGCAATGGTCGGTGATGAAATCTATTTCGGAAAGCCTGGTAGGCCGTGCGGTATTTCTTGATCTTTCTGGTTTTAGTTTACAGGAAATTACCGGCAAGATTTCAAAACCGTGGCTGGCAGGCTGGCTTGAAAATACAAATACTTTTCTTGAAGCAGCCAAACAGAGACTTGTGCCGGATTCTTCTTTATATGAAATTTTATGGCGTGGATTTTTGCCTGAAGCAACACTGATGCCGCTGGATTTAGTTCAAAAATTTCACGATGCTTATTTCAGGACATATATTGAACGTGACGCAAGACAGTTTGCGGATGTTTCAGACTGGAATCTATTTGGAAGATTTATTCGTCTTGTTTTTGCGCTGACGGCACAGGAAATTAATTACAGCCAATTGGGCAGAGAACTTGGAATTACTCCGCAAACGTCGCGCAAATGGGTGGATATCTTAAAGGCTACTTTTCAATGGTTTGAAATTCAAGCTTATTCAAATAATGCAGTCAAAAGAATCAGCAACAAGCCTAAAGGATTTGCTTTGGATACCGGTCTTGTTTGCAGCGCACAGGCAATATCATCGCCCAATGCCGTAGCTTCACATCCGTTGTGGGGCGCTATTTTTGAAACGGCAGCAGTAAGTGAAATTGTCAAGCAGTGCTCACTTTTAAATCCGACACCTAATATTTACCACTGGAAAACACACCGCGGGGCAGAAGTTGATATAATTCTTGAAAGGGACGGAGTTTTTTATCCTATAGAAATCAAAGCCTCGGCCAGACCTTCACGCAAAGATATAAGCGGCATTCAAGCGTTCAGGAAAACTTACCCGAGTATTAAAATTGAAAAAGGATTGGTTATTGCGCCAACGGAGAAATTTATTCAAATTTCTGAAAATGATTATGCGATACCGTGGGATTGCTGCATTAAATAAAATGTTAACAGACTAACTTTTCTTTTTGCGTTTATTCACAATCAGAAAAACTATAATCAACAAGATTATCAGCAGGAATATCCATTTTGTATCTGGCGACATAAAAAGTGCGCCAAACAATGCAATCGTTGACGGAATGGCAAACATCAGAAGCATTCCGATTAAATCATTTTTGCCATTGAATCTTACCGGCATTTTTTACCTCAACTGAAAATTTTCTGTTCCCACAAGGTTTTCCATCTGTCTGCAAAAATCCGTTGTTGGATTTACTGACAAACTTTTGCCCGCCATTGTTTTCACTTTAACGCCGCTGATTGTTTTGATTGTAATATAAACCGGGCTTCTGCCGCGATGTGCTGCGCAGATGTGTTTGAGCGATGCGATTTTTTCTTTCGTTGCCGCGATTTCTTCGATAAGAATACTAACGCTGCGATTTGCCGCGATTTTCGTTGGTGCGTGTTCGAGGTCAATCAACTCTTCGCAAATAATCTGCGGCGTTTCTCTGGTCAAATCAACTTTGCCGCGTACGAACAGAATCCTATCGACCGTCAGCATACCCCCGAATACCGCAAAGCAATCCGACCACATCACAACCTCGCAGCTTCCCTGCAAATCGGCAAGTGTAAAGACCGCCATTTTCGCCCCGGCGTTTCGTCCGTTGCGTGTGATAATACTGCGAATCTTCTGCACCATTCCGCCGATAATTGCCGGCTTGCCTGACGAATCGTTTTTTAAATGCGAAGTGTTCATCGTGCTGTAAACGCTAATCATATCGGCGTGTTCGCTTAGCGGATTTTTCGTAACATAAAGTCCGAGCACTTCTTTTTCGTAAGTCAGCATTTGTGTTTCGGGCCAGGCCGGCACATCAGGCAGCTTCAAATGGTCTTTGGCGTAATCTTTTTTCATCTCGGCCGATTCGAACAATCCCATCTGTCCGTTTGCTTTATCGTTTTGCATATTTGCGCCGGCTTTCATTCCTATTTCAAGACCGGCCATCATTTGCGCTCTGCTTCCGCCCAAATCGTCGAACGCGCCGGCTTTAATCAGCGATTCGATAACCTGTTTGTTGACTAACCGCAAATCCACATTTTCGCAGAAGTGAAACAGACTGTGAAATTGTCCGATATTTTCACGCGCAGCTATAATCTGCTCGACGGCCTTGTCGCCGACACCTTTAACCGCCGCAAGACCGAATCTAATCAGTCCGGAGTTTTGTTTTGTCTCATGCTGCTGCTGATAAATCACTGTAAAGTTGATGAAGCTTTCGTTTATATTCGGCGGGGCAACTTCAATTCCCATTCTCCTGCACTCGCCGATATATTCAGCGACTCTTTCGGCGTCACCTCGTTCATAAGTTAAAAGCGAGGCCATAAATTCAATCGGCCAATACGCTTTCAGATACGCGGTTTGAAATGCGATAAACGAATATCTTGTAGCGTGACTTTTATTAAAGCCGTAGCCTGCGAACCGTTCGATAAGCTCGAAAATATCGTCTGCCTGCCGCTGACTCAATCCCTTTTCGCCGCAGCCTTTTAGGAACTGTTCTTTCTGTTTTGAAATTGTATCGGCCTGTTTTTTACTGATAGCCTTAATCAGCGTATACGCCTGCCGCAGGGGAATATCGCCCAGCCTATTGCAGATACGCATAACCTGTTCCTGATAGACCATAATGCCGAAGGTTTCTTCGAGCACTTCGCGCATAATCTGATGCGGCACTTCCCACTTTGCTCCGTGTTTGCGGTCGATGAAATCACCGATAAGCGCCATCGGGCCCGGCCTGTAAAGCGCGTTCGCCGCGATGAGGTCTTCGATTCGGTCGGGCTTGAGCCGCATAAGCAAATCCTGCATACCGCCGGATTCAAACTGGAATATGCCTTTTGTTTTGCCCGATGCGAAAATCTCAAAAACCTTATGGTCGTTGAGTTCAATTTTTTCGATATCGATTTTTACGCCGTGCGTCGATTCTACGAGGTCGATTGTATGCTGAATAACAGACAGCGTCCGCAATCCGAGAAAATCCATTTTCAGCAAGCCAATTTTGTCAACCAGCGGCCCTTCATACTGTGTTACAATATCGCTCGATTTCGGATCGCGATACAATGGCACAAAATTTGTCAGCGGCTCATCAGCGATAACAACGCCGCAGGCGTGCACCGATGCGTGTCGCGCAAGGCCTTCAAGTTTTTTGCCGATTTCAATTACATTTCTTGCCGCGGGATTATTATCATAAGCGGCTTTTAAATCCGGCTCCTGTACTATCGCTTCTTCGAGTGTAATATTCAAAGTCGCCGGCACTAACTTCGCCAGCTTGTCCGCTTCGGCCAGCGGCAAATCCAAAACTCTGCCGACGTCTCGAAGAACTCCGCGAGCTTTCATTGTTCCGAAAGTTATAATCTGCGCGATATGGCCGTATTTGCTGCGGACGTATTCGAGAACCTTCGCGCGTCCGTCCTGGCAGATGTCAATATCAATATCAGGCATTTCGTTTCGTTCAGGGTCCATAAACCGCTCGAACAGCAAATCGTATCGAATCGGGTCAACATTGCACAGCCCCAGACAATAACCGACGACCGTGCCGACGCCGCTTCCTCTTGCGCCGGTCGGAATATTATTTTCAGCAGCGAATCTGCAAAAGTCCCAAACGATTAGAAAGTAACTGGAAAATCCCTTGCTCTCGATGACTTTTAATTCGTGGTCGAGCCTTTGTTTTATTTCAGGCGTAATTTCGCCGTAGCGTTTTTTCGCGCCTTCGTAGCAGAGTTTAATGAGGAATTTCTCCGGCTTGCTTCCATCAGCCGGCTTGAAACTTGGTGCGTGTCTTGTCTTTGTATCGATTTCGACATTGCATCGTTCTGCGACGAGTACCGTATTATCGCACGCTTCGGGAACATCAGCGAACATCTCGCGCATTTCCTGATTAGTCTTTACATAAACATCTTTCGGATAATGCAGTCTGCCTTCTTCGTTGACTTTCTTGCCGGTACTGATGCAGGTAAGCGCATCGTGCGCTTCATAGTCTTCGGCGTTGAGAAAATGGCAATCGTTCGTCGCAAGCAGCGGCAGCCCCATCTTTTTTGCCAAATCGATAATCGCGCCCCGCACATGCGGCACGTCGGTCGGCTCGTGTTCCTGAACCTCCATAAAGAATCGATTGTCGCCGAAGATTTTTAGATATTCTTCAACAACGCGTTTCGCTGCGTCCATATCCTGCCGTGCGAGCATTACATTGATTTCGCCTTTAAGACATGCAGATGCGCAAATTAATCCTTCGTTGTATTCAGCCAGAACTTCCTTATCGATGCGGGGCCGATAGTAAAAGCCTTCGGTGTAGCCGATACTCGAAAGTTTGAGCAGATTTTTGTAGCCGGTATTGTTTTCAGCCAGCAATACAAGATGATAAGCCGCGTCGGAGATAGACGATTTATTTTTGTTATGTCTGCTGTCAGGTGCGATATATGCTTCGATACCGATGATTGGTTTTACATGCGCAGCTTTTGCCGAGAGGTAAAAATCGACAGCACCGAACATATTTCCGTGGTCTGTGATGGCAACCGCTGTTTGTCCGTCCGCCAGACACCTGGCAAAGAGTTTTTTTGGTATAATCGCTCCATCCAACAGCGAATACTGTGTGTGTAAATGTAAATGACTAAATCCTTTATCCGCCATATTTTATAATTCCTGTGCGACTTCCAGACAGACCAAAATTTTTATTTTGGGCGGGAATCCGCATTAAATTTCTGATAACCGGAAGTATTGATACACATTTCTTATACCAACGGGCTTAAATAACTGCGTTCGTAATTCGCGGCTTAGCGAAGCCGGCGTAATGACTTACCAATCGTTCGACGCGCAATTAAAAAATACCTGTGGTATTGCTTCCTTAACCTTTTGTATTCTGTCTTGGCTATTATAAGACCAGACCGTGAATTTTCAATTTTCAATATTAAATTTTAAATTTAAATATGTGTCGCCATCTGGATTTCCGTGTTGTTTTTTGTAAACATTTTTTTAAGTTCGATATTTCAAACACCTTAGAGCCGATAAAAAATGCGATTTCAGTAGTGTTTTTGGATAGTACGTTGTCTTTTTTCAACACACTGATAAAGTTTAGCATTATAGTTAATCTGCATAAATTATCTTATAAGGCGTTAAGTTTATATTATATATGCGTTTGTGAATATGGGGACTATGTTTGTTGTGAACTCAAAACGCCTGGCACGAGCTTTGCTCTCAGTAACGGTTATGTTGCATGGTGGGCGACTGCTTCGGTTTTCCCAGGAGGATGAAGAAGTGGAAGTGCCCGCCTGTGTACGCAATCAGAGCTAAACCTATAAACTTTGAGCTCTGTCTAAATATGCGTTGGTTCTGGAGCTGGCCAGGAGGAGGCAGCTCCTTTTTTTATGCGCAGTTTTTTAGAAGCCTCCCAGTATTACTCACTTAAAGGTCAGAATTATGGCAGATCTCAATAGATGTTCAGTGAAATACTTTATATTAATGCTGATATTCATGCCGTTTTGGTCTGGATGTGTCAGGTCAACGATGTTGGATGCAAATGCTAAGAAGCTTGACCTGACAAAGAGATCCATCGCCCTGATGAGAGTTAAAGTGTCCAATGAATACAAGCCGGAATATCAGCCGTTCCTGCGCACGGCAATGTTGATGACAAAAGGCGGATATGCTGACTTTAAAATTAAATCTTCAGCTTTGCTGGTTAAAGAAGAAAAAAAATACAATGAATATTTGGTGACTGTGGATGTGCCTCCAGGAAAGTATTTGATGGAAAGCATGGTAGGGGAGGTGATGACGCTTGTTCCTCCGATAGATGCTACCAGTGTTATGATTCCTTGCGTGCCTTTTGAGCTGAAACCCAATGAGATAGTATATCTGGGCAAAATTGAAGGCAGAATACATAAAAGATTAAATGACAAAGAATTGCGGGCAGGAATTGTTATTCCTTTGGTTGACCAGATGGTAGCGGGGTTTTCGACTGGTACCTATGATATTTCTGTTTTTGATAATTACTCGGCTGACATTCCGCTTTTTATTCAAAAATACCCAATACTGAAAAATTATACGATTAAGAAGGCTGTACCGCATACTTATAAGCAGCCGAAAACTGTGGCGGATATCAAAAATTTTAAAAAGCTGTACTTTAAGTAATCGTATGAGTTGATTCAGGTAGTTTTAAATGGGCGATACTGGACTCGAACCAGTGACCCGCTGATTAAGAATCAGCTGCTCTACCAACTGAGCTAATCGCCCTAAATAGCACCTAAACAAAGACTTATAGCTTGTAAATCCATTCTAAAGTCAATGACTACAACCGTTTTGGGGTTATATTTGATTGCTAATGAATCCATTTCAATTAGCAAGTTGTAACTGATGTTATTATTCGTGTTATAAAAAAACGTTAGAAAATGTAACATACAGTCAGGTAAATTTTCGCCAACTTTACACCCAATGAGCCAATTTTGCAAGAAAATTAGAGGTAAGTTATATTACTTTTGAAACGACAAAAAACTTGCCCTGCAAAAGTATTTAGAACAGGCGGCTTACTTATATGATGGTTCAAACATTACCCCCGGAAATAAAGACAAAGATATTTCTATCAAATGCCTCTGCAATCTCTTCTTAAAAATCAACTATCAAGAGTGGATGGCGGTGATTTGACGCCGCGATATTATTCTGATCAGATTTGCGTTTAAGGCTGCAGATACATAGCAAATAAAAGCCGTATTTTTTTTACATCACGGGCAATTATGGCGTTTGCGGTATGCTTGTGGACTGATACCAAATTCTTTCCGAAATGCTCTGGCTATATGTTTATCATTATCATCACCCATTGCATACGCTATCTGGAATACGGACATATCCGTTTCCAGGAGCATTTGAGCGACTTGTTCCATACGAGTGTGTATAATTTCCTCGTATAATGAGTGGCCGCGAACATAAAAAAAACGCTTGTAGAGACTGCATCGGGATATTCCTGCTGCGGTGACTACATCACTAACCTGAATTTTTTTCTTTGCATTTTGTCTTATAAATCGCATTGCTTCTGCAACATGCTTATCTTCAACAGCCAGAACATCCGTCGACGCCCTTGTTATAACGTGAGTTGGTTCGATTATTATTTTTTGGCCATTCATTTTTTGGCCATTCATTAATTTCGCCAGTAATTCTGCAGTTTCAAAGCCTGCCTTTTCCGTGTTGAGAGCTATGCTTGAAAGTGATGGTTCAGCCAAACTGCATAATATGTCTTCGTTGTCTACACCGACAATTGCAATTTGATCCGGGAGTTGTACCCCCACGATCTTGGCCGCTTCAATAACATCCTGACCACGATCGTCACTACAGACCATTACTCCAATTGGCTTTGGCAGTGATTTCAGCCAGTTCACCAATGTCGGCTTCTCATTTTTCCACAGACGCTGAAGTTTTGACTTTGCCTGTTTGTAGATATGACATTCATAGCCGTATTTGGTAACTTCTTTATAAAAATATTCTTCCCGCTGCCGAGACCAAATCATGTCGTCAAAACCACAAAACGCAAATCTTCGGAATCCATGATCAAGCAAATGGCTTAAAGCCATTTTTGCTACTGTCTCGTTATCGGTAATGATATGCGGCAAAGAAATATGTGTTTTTTTTGCCGTATAGAGTTTCTCACTGGGTTCCCCAAAAACAATTTGAGGAGCACTGCAATGGAGGTTGTGCCCCTTTTGGTCGGCAATAATTCCGTTTGCTCCCCATCCCTCCAGCATAGTCATCTCCCGTTTTTTTTCTGCACCACTTCTGTAATATGGGAGTGTCCTGTAGAATTCCCATGGGCTATGCATACGAGAATACTTAATGATGCCTCGCAAAAAACTTTGACTATACACCGTTGATGTGTCAAATAACAATATAATTTTAGGCTTCTTTTGCATATCTACCGTGATGTAACAGTTTGTAATCCTATTAATTGTATCTCACCTACATATACAGGTGTGTCTGTTTTCTTCAGGCGAGAACGGCTCAATTTGATATTAACATATCTAAGTTTCTGTTTATTAAATTCCAACCAGTTTGCCCCATCTTTTGAAATTAACTCTGTATCCAGTAGTTTCTGCATCTTATCCATGGATAAACCGGCATAGACAACCACATGATCAGGGCAAAAGTCAGGAATCAGGCCGCCAGTCCGGATACTCAAACGGCAACACTCCACATTATAGCCAATATCGCCTTTCAATGTTATCGAAAAATCATCACTTTCCGTGGGACTCCAACCTGCGGATAAGTCATCAGAATACAAGCCTTCAATTATACCGTCAGTAAGTGTGTTTGTTGATTTTGATCCCAAATCAGGCTGCCGTTCTGCCTTCAATTGTATGTCTTTGAGGTGGTTGATTTCCTGCATATATTCAGGTACTCTTTCTTTTCGAACTTCGCCGATGATTTCCGCAGCTTTTTGATGCCATTGCTCGTCATATGCAAAAGGGTTCTCATTTAATAAATAATACGCCAGCGTTGTTGAGGCCAGCGAGTTCATCCACCCTGTATAAGCACAATAGGCTCCATAGTTCGAATCGTAACGTGTTCCGTAATACTCCCAGTTTTCCATATCGAAAGAGCGCATCCAACAGCCATCCAGCCGAGTATCAGAATTAGTAAACTGGATTCGGACCAGATAATCCAAAGTAGCTTCAACATTTTTTTTAGAAGATTTACCAGAAGACGCTTTGAATACTTCCCATTGCATTAATGCGGTTTTTGGAACTGAGTACAATTGATCGGAGAGGGGTTCTCCTTTGAAGGTATTAATAGAGCAGTCATTATTATATATGCGGCCTATTTCTGCCGGACAGATATCATTCGGTACAACATCTCTGCCATACTTTTGTACATCGGAACGCTGCAAATAATCATTTTGCGCAATGTTATAAAGGTCTACGAGTTTCTGACGAAGCGGGTCGTCCTTTTTAAGATAGTTAATCGCCACTGCTAAGCCGCGTGTTTGCAGAGTCCGGAACTGACTGATACCATGTTCTTCCGGTTTGTCTGCGCAGAAAAGTGTTAAGGGTGCATAAATTCGAATCAGGTCATCCAGACGCTTTCGATAAGAGGCGTCTCCCGATGCTCTATATGCGTAGTGATAACGATAAAGACACCAGTCGCTAAAATTATCAAAATTATAAACCGTTCGCAAATATGCTCGTCCTTTATTGTTTACTGTTTCTGGAGCGGTAACCCAATATGCCAAAGTCGAATCCTCACGGCTGGTATCAGTTACAAACTCAACGTTTCGCAAAGCCGCTTTAAGGTAAGATTTATTTCCGATTCTGGTATAAAGCCAAGCCATACATTCCGAATCTCTGTTATTATCGTCCTGCGGATATATCGCATTGTTGTCATAGAAAAGCCATTTCCACCCGCCAAAAGCAGGTTCCGATGAATCCGTAAACTGATATTGCAGCATATTGGCGGCTATATTTTCTGCACGTCTGTGCCATTGTTTGTCTTGACAGACATCACCGTACATATAAAATGCCTTGGCAGTCGTCGCCTGACAATCGAGGCGAAATGGACAGGAAAGGTCTTCGGCCTGCCCGGCATAGATAGCGCCAAGTTCTATCGTACTTTTGATACCCGCAGTTCCATCTTTTTGAGGCAGAACGCCGGAGTTTAAGAACCATCTCATATTTTTGTCAAGTGCCCGGCGGTACATAATTGTGCGAGGCTGAACGGACAGTGCGATAGCGTTTTCGTTCCAGCCGAGGGCGTTGGATGTTTTCACACCAAACGTATATTCTCCCTGTTGAGGTGAGCACGTTGCCAGATAGTGTCCTTTTTCAAGTTCTTTGACAGATGAAAAGTTGATATCCTGGCAGATTAGTTTAACATCAACGGCAGGTTCGCTAAAAATGTGTATTTTAACTTCCTGGCCGGGCAAAGACCATGTGCGCGGTTCTGTATAAACATGCAGCGGTAATAGTTTCATGCTTAGCTGCGTCTGTTGATTTTCTGGAAACAATGAAAGTGATAACCCCTGAATTAAGGATTCCCATCTCCGTGTCAATCGATAGTTATTTTTGCGAAAAGTACTTAGCGATGTTGAGGCGTAGTAAAGATGGCCTTTTCCCAAAGGCCAGCCGATTAAAGCATTCCACTTTTTTTTGTTAAACTCCATTTTCTTTGGCGCAGAAAAGAGATACTCGCTATCTTCCTGCCAGTGACGCGGTTTTTCACCTTTAGTGAGCGAAAGCGACCGGCTCACGGCATTTTCAGGCGCAATATTTCCAACCTGAAAAATGTAAGGTGTGTCTTTAGCGACATTCTGATTGTTGACATCATATATTTCAATGCCGTTAAGAGCCACAAAATCGGCGTTCGGCCGGCCCCATTTTTCTATATAAAATCTGACATATCTGCCGATTTTTCCATCCAGAGGCACATCAGCTTTTAAGTTTTTGAATGACTCTGATTTTACTTCCGCTATCTCTCGAAATTGAAGATCATTTCCCGCAATGCTTAATCTGACCAAATCAGGGACATAATTGGCGTTCAAGCCGCCGTACCATTGCATTGCTGTTTTGAGTTGCCTTTCTTGTCCCAAATCGACTGTTATAGTAAAATTTGTCGGCGATTCTTTTATCTGCCATGCAACCTTATAAGTTCCCAGATAAAGTCCGTATTGCAGAAGAACCTCGGCATTAGCAGGTGCGGTAACATTTAATAGGTAAGAATTGTGTTCTTCAAGCAAATCATCTTTTTCCAGATGACTGTTTACAGGGTTATTCCGAGCAACCGCGATATTTTCAAACCTGTTAAGAATCGGATGTGGATCAATGTTCCAGCCCGGCAGCACATTGCAGTCCATAGCCGTATATTCTATATATGCTCTCCCGCCGTCAGAAATAAAATTGGTAATAATTTTCGATTGCTCGCTCGTCAACTCTTGAGACTTATCCGCAGATGACGCACAAATAACAAGTATCGTATAATTATCAAGACTCTTCAATTCACGCAGCGAAGATACCTCTGTAATTTCGGCGCCATAATGTTGTAAATAGTGTCGAAACTCTCCTGTTAAAGACTGTTCGCCAACCAGTAAAGCTCGTTGTTGGCCGGTGGCATAACCATCTGACATACCATACAGAAGCGATATAGTGAACGTAACGCCGATCAGGTATTTCTTCATAATAACTTATATCCGTATTAATCTTAAGGCCACCTCTAAAAATCGCATTTTAGAGGCATAATTTTCAGTTAAACTTTTTTAGGTATTTTTTTGAAACTTTTATCACAAAATTACGGTTTTTTCTGTCAAAATAATGGCACTTTACTTCTGCACCGCTCGGCAA